>JBFYZH010000105.1:0-3521 GCA_041309605.1 Candidatus Krumholzibacteriota bacterium | reverse complement strand
CTCGCTCCGATGTCCCAGATAGCCCTTCTCATGATGGGCGAGGGCCGGGCCTGGTACAAGGGGGAACTTCTCGACGGAAAGGAAGCCATGGGCCGCGCCGGGATTCCCGTGCCCGGACTTCATGCACGCGACGGCCTGGCGGCGATCAACGGGTGCAATCTCTTCACCGCGATGAGCGCCATCATGCTCTACGACACGAACAGGTGGTTCAAGCAGGCTGAGATCGCGGCGGCGATGTCGCTGGAGGCTCTCAAGGCCAACATGAGACCGTACAACCATCTGCTCCACGAGATCCGCGGCTTCAACGGCGCGATGCGCAGCGCGGCCGCGATAAGAAAACTGGTCGCCGGGGGCGACCTCGCCGAAGGCAAGGTGAAGTGCAAGGTCCAGGACGCCTACTCTATGCGTTCCACTCCCCAGGTCGTCGGAGCGGCTCACGACGCTCTCGCCTATGCCCGCTCGCAGGTCGAGATTGAATTGAACGGTGTCGGCGACAACCCGATCTTCTTTCCCGACCGGAATCTCCAGCTTTCCGGTGCCAACTTCCAGGGCTCGCCGGTATCCCTTCCGATGGACATGGTAGGGGTGGCCGTAACGATGGTCAGCGTGATGTCGGAACGAAGGATGAACAGGCTCAACAATCCCGCTCTCAGCGTCGGGCTGCCCGCTTTTCTCACAAAGGGAGCGGGAATGTTCTCCGGCCTGATGCTCAGCCAGTACACGGCCGACATGCAGATAGTCGAGCAGAGGATACTTTCGGCCCCCGCGTCGATTCAGTCGATCCCGGCCGCCGCCGACCAGGAGGACTTCGTCTCGATGGGGATGAACACCGCAATCAAGAATTTTCAGATACTCGGCAACGCTTACGGCGTCCTGGGTATAGAGCTGATGGCGGCGGCCCAGGCTATGGATTTCCGCGACTACAATTTCGGCGCCGGCACAGCCAAGGCGCGGGAGGTCATAAGACGCCATGTCGATTTCCTCGATATAGACAGGCCTCTCTACCCGGACCATACGAGGATGCAGGAGCTCGTGAGGTCGTGCGAAATTCTAGAAGAGGTCGAGAAAGCGGTCGGAAGTCTCGAATAACGCGGATTTATTTTTCGGAAAGATACCGGCACGGCGCGGTCGCGGATCGTGATGCGGCGCTTTTATCGAATTAATGATGCCCGCACGGCATCGGATCGCCGCGGCTTTCAATCGCGCCCGTCCCGTGCGGAAAGAATGTCGCCCTCGACAATCACGGAGAGGGTTTCGCCGCTGACCGTAAAAAAGAAGGTTTTCCCCGTTTCCGGACCCTTCTGTGCGATGCCGCTTCCCTGCCCGCTCACCACGGCGCCCTGCCACCGATCGATCCGGGAGGTTTCCGGAAGTCCAAGGGCGAACGCCGCGGTATCGGGGGCGACGGCTCCGACAATCAGACCCGCCAGCGTGTTGAGAAGCTCGGCGACTGTGTCCGTTATCATTTCTTCGGTCGGAGCGTTCTCGTTTATCGAATAGATGTTGTCGGCGATTTCACGGGCCAGGCGGACCGGGAGTACGATCGATACCCGGCCACCGGCCGGTTTTATCACATCAAGTCCCGCGAGAAAAACCTCCGACCCGGCCGGCGGAAACGAACCTTCGCCCAGCGGTTCGGCGTCGGTGAAAGCCATTCCCTCGAAGGTGGCCGAAACAGCCGTGGAGACGACCTGCGTCAGATCGTATTTTTCCAGATTCATTTCTACTGCCCCTCTTCGGTGAACACCGGACCGAGAACCTCGGCAAGTATCGCGGGGGTCACCGGTTTTTTCAGGACCGCCAGTGCCCCGAGTTCCATGAGTTCCTTCTCTTTCGCCGGATTGTTGGCGCTCGTAATGACCACCACCGGCGTATCCGTCAACCTTGGACTCGCGGCTTTTCTCTTCATGAACTCGGTTCCATCCATCACCGGCATGGTCAGATCGGTCACGACCAGGTCGGCCCCGCCCGATCTTATAGCCTCCAGCGCAGCTTTTCCATCGGCTACCTCGACGAACTCCGCTCCCGTAAAACCCGCTATCTCGAGGCATTGCCTGATGAACATCCGCGCGGTGCACGAATCGTCAGCAAGTATTATCCTTTTCATCTCTACCTTCCCTCCGAATCGCCGAACATCAGGCTCATGTACTTTTCAAGTTCAAGTTCCATCATCAGCATGACCTTTTCCATTTCACCCGGCGAGAACGAGACATGTTCCCTGTACTTTTCGTCTATCCTGTATTTCAACGCGTCGGTGCCTGTGGCCGTTCCGTTCAGCATCGCCAGCGCGTCGGCAACGTGAACAGAATAGACCAGCGGCTTCCATACCGTATCGGCCTTGTCCGGATGGTGGTGAAACCGGATCGCGGAAATTATCGCGGCGGGAAAATTCCATTTCTTTCCGAGCATGGCACCCGCCTCGCAGTGATCGGTCCCCAGCAGTTCCCTCTCGCCGGACAGGAAATCCTCCCCCGGCGTCTCGATCATCATCCTTCGCGCCTCCCCCGAAACATCGGCGAGAAACTCGGAGATCACGACCTTTCCTATATCGTGCATTATCCCGGCGGTATAAACGGCGTCGAGTTCCTGCTGACTCTTCGCGAACTTCGCGATCATCCTCGATGCGATGGCCGTGGCGAGACTGTGTTTCCAGAGGGCCCTGCGCTCGGCCTCGTATCCTGCCAGCGACTTGTCGAACAATGCGCCGGAACATACGAGAAGGGCCGTGTTGACGATCATGCTTTCGCCGAGCAGCAGAACGGCCTGTTTCACCGACTTCACCGGTTCCTTCTGCGCGGCGAAAGCCGAGTTTGCGACCTTGAGCACGAAGGCCGTGATATTCGAATCGTTTTCGACGATTCTGGTCACATCGGCGATACTATGATCCTTTTTCGAAACCGTCTCGACGAGCCTCATCGCGCTCATCGGAAGCGGAGGTATCTGCCTGATCCTCTTGACCACCTTGTCGATATAGACCACGGCCATCTTACCGGCTCCTTGACATCGAAACAAATCCGTACCTGACTTCCATCTCAGATCGTCCATTCCCCGATCGCGGGCGACGAGATCCTGACGCTGCCCGAATCCACGTCGACGCAGACGGTTCTGCAGAAATTCTTACCCGTATCCTCGGCCAGCGCGCCCAACCGGTGTTTCCACAGTTCCTTTTTTATTGTCAGCACGTTGCGTTTTCCTATCTCGAAACAATTGCTTCCCTCTATCACGTTTGCCCCTCCGGCCAGCTTCACTATTATTCCCTTCGCGTTCAAAACGATCCCCCGGCCGGTCATTTCCGAAAGCAGAATGGCTATGCCCGTATCCGCGAAATATGCCGGTCTTTTATTCACCAGATCCGGCTTGACCCTCGAATCGGGCAGCGCGATGTGAGCCATCCCGACGGTCCTCGAAATCCTGTCCATGATAACCACCGCGACGCATGAACCGAGCCCGAAAGTCTTTATCGAATCCCTGGAGGCATTGGTCACTGCATAATCTCCGATGCCTATTATTATTCCCTGCAT
>JBFYZH010000104.1:0-14908 GCA_041309605.1 Candidatus Krumholzibacteriota bacterium | reverse complement strand
GGCTTCGATCGTCTCCAGCAGCTTGTCGAAAAAATAGATATCCTGGCCGGAAACGGATTTCGGATAGACGAAACCATCGACACCCTCGATGGTGAGTTCATGAACGTCCTTCAGCAGGTGTCCGCTCTCCCTGTCGTTGACCCTGGGAAATACGTGAAAATTCCCGAACATCCCTTCGGAGACCGTCCTTTTGATCGTATCCCGGGCCACCTGTTTGTTGCTTTCCGGCCTCACCGAATCTTCCAGGTCGAGTATTAGGGCGTCGGCTTCCGAACGGGCCGCGCTGGCAAGAAGTTTCTCATTGTGCCCCGGGACGAACATCATGCTTCTCAAGACATACCGATCGTCTGCCATATGATCACCTTTCGCTGGGTATCAACACGTGGCGCCTGAGTGTCAGGATTTTTTCGTTACGCTGGTTGAAAGCCCTTGTTTCAACATACAGTATTCCACGGTCAGGTTTCGACTTCGATCTTCTTTTATCGAGGATCTCCGTCTCGGCATACAGCGTGTCGCCTATAAATACCGGCCCGTCGTGACTGATCCTTTCATAATCAAGATTGGCGATGGCCTTCCCGCTTATATCTGAAACCGTCATCCCCACGACCACGCTTATAACGAGCGTTCCGACGACCAGTATCTTTCCGTGAGGATGATTCCTGCAGTATTCCGAATCGATGTGAAGGGGATGGTGGTTCATCGTCAACAGGGCGAAAAGGTTGTTGTCGCTCTCGGTAATGGTCTTTCCCGGCCAGTGTTTGTAGATATCGCCGACCGTAAAACTCTCCAGGCAGGCGCCGAAACTGTCCCTCATGTCATGTTCCATTATTTCTCCCGATGTTTAATATTAATAATCCGCACACCCGCCGGGCACCGAGTCGATTAATATGCCTGATCGAAAACTGTACACCAATGAACATTGGGATACAACCGCTTTTTGGGACAGATTCGAACAGCCGAAAAGCCCGGCAGGCTTTCCAAATTGCATAGTAACTCCGCTTTAATTCGCGTTTTCTTATCGATTCGCCGGCCTCGCGCAGGATGCCAAGATGATGCGACACCGCCGCAGGAGTTATCTCCAGCGAGCAATCGAGCGATACGAATCGGGGCGTCCTCTTTTCAGGACGTTTTTCCCCGGGCTGGATCATAAAAACCGTCGCCTGCCCGCTCATGTTCAACCCCGTATCCATTTATATTATATGGTGTTATAGTAATATATGATTCCGGGCACGCTGTATGCGATTGCATATCATCGGTCATCGATCGGGGTGGCCGCAACAGGAGGTGCGAGATGAGAACAAAGCGAACGAAACTGCTGACATTCGCCGCCGTGACGCTGGCAGCCGGGGCTTTCATCGCGGCGGATGTCGCGGCTGAAGTCCATTTCAACGCGACGGTCCACACGCCGGGCGTGAGCATTCACGTGGGCAACGCCCCCGCCGGGTACCGGGTCGCCCGCCACATCAGGCCCCTCCCCGCCCGCGGCCGCATCGATCGGATCGCCGGTCACGACAACCAGGTCGCACATCGCCTGGCCTGGTACACCGGCATGCCGGCCGGAGAACTCCTTAAGTATCGCCGCTACGGGTACGATTGGTTCGAGATCGGGCAGTGGCTGTCCGTGCCGGGCCGGGTCGTCCGGGCCGCAATGCGCGAGAGGGACTGGAACCACTTCCTCCGCGAGCATGGGTATCGCGAGGGATTTAACGGCGGGCACAGGCACGGCGGGAGGGGGTAACGACGGCCTTGCCGTGAGAGCGGACAATCCTCGCGAAACATGTCTGCATGCAGAAAAATCCTTTCAGCGAATCGGTGTAAGTTTAAACGCAAAACGCGCACCGTCCCGGCTTCCTCTTCCCGCTATTACGCCGCCGTTGTTTATGCAGCATGCCGATTCAAGCCGAACTCCCGGCTGCAGCGCGACCAGATCGTCGAGAATCAGCATATGGCCGCATACATAGAGGAAAGCATTTCCCCGCCAATCATTCCCGACATACACCTTGCCGCAAATCATGACGAAATCGTTGATATCCGAGAGATGGGTTTCGCAACCAACCGGCCCGAAATCGAACTCATGATAATCCGCCTCGACCGAGACATCTTCCGTATCGTATCGATACAGACCCTTCCAGTAACCGAGCGCGTATCCGGTGTTGTTGGCCCCCTGCGGCGGGCGGGTTTCCAATTCTCCCGAGAATCGTCCGACCGGGCTGGATTCCGTCTGCAGTTCGGAAAGATGCCCGGGCGCCTGCCAGATGAAAGGATACCAGCCCGGGATTCCCGAGCATGAGTAGTAATCCCCGATCACGTGCCCCTGCCTCGTGATTATCTTCGAATAGAGATCGTAGTCGCCGCTCCCGTCCGGACCGGCGAGCATATGCGTTATTCCGTCCTGGTATATGAACACGCCATTCTGTTCCGCAGTATTGCAGGTACCGGCCGGCGAAAATGAAACGACAGCCTGACCGTTGTCGCGGAGAGCCTCAACACATCCGGCATCCCCCATATTGTAGTTGCATCCGGGAATGGGAATTTCGGTAATCACTCCGTTTCCGTGGAAGAGACACGGCCTGAACGGCCCCCGCATCTCCTCACCTTCCCGGGAAAACAATCCGCCGACCAGGCCCTCCTCCGATATCGCGTGCGCCCTGCTTCTCGACCGGCATAAAACCTCCGGTTGGGATTCCGTCCATATGCATGCACTATCGCCGATCATGTCGCGTGAATAAAATCCGGCGACAACACCGCGATCGTTAATATCCATCGGAATCGCCCGTCTGCCTTCAGGCGCCTGCAAATCGGTCATTTCGTAGCAGACGGCCGGCCTTTCGTGGACATCGACGATCAGAACGACCAGGAAGGCCTTATGGACGGGCGCTCCTCCGGAGAATGCAACCATTCGCACCGGATGAACCCCCGGCGGCACGTTCTCCCATTCGAAGATAAAAGGCGCCTCCGTATCGGTCCCCAGAAGATCCGGCCCGATCGAGAACTCGACGCGTTCCACAACTCCACCATACTCCGACAAATCCGGTTCGAACGCCACATTCTCTCCCGAGGCGAGTTCCCTGCACTCGGGATGATCGGGGAAAATGACGTCGGGGGACGGGGAGGTGATCCGTGTCCGCACAGGGAGGTCGAATACGACCGGTTCATCGTCGCCGACCCGGTACGCATAACCGATATCGGTAACCGTGGCACCGGCCTCGCCGACCGCGCGCATGGCGAGCGCGACCCCCTTCGATTCCCCGGCCGCGACCGCCACCGTCACCGAGACGATTCCGTCCTGCAACACCCACGGGACCACCTGAGGGAGAGCCGGATCGAAAGCGGCACCGGCCGGCACTGGATCGGTGATCGTGACATCGACTCCGACCGGTGAACGGTTCTCCACGGTGAAGACGTATTCCAGAACCCCTCCCTGAACCACCTCGCCCGGTCCCGCTTTCGCCATGTCGATCAGGATCGGCGGCTCGACGATCAGTGTTCGCACGCGATCGCCGGCCACGACGGGATCGTGCCCGTTCAAGGCGAAGGCATACCCGGTATTTTCTATTATCTCCCCGGGATCGCATGAGGCGCGGAGAATGAGCCTCACATCCACCGATCCACCGGCCGGAACCTCCACCTCGAGCGACAGGGTTCCGTCGCGGAGCGTCCACGGAAACGGCTGTTCAATATTCTCGTCGAACACGGCGCATTGCGGAAGCGGATCGGTGATCGTTACCTGCGCGTTTTCATCCGTCGGATTCATGACAATAAATGCGTACTCGAAGAGCCCATCCCGGATCACCGTTCCAGGGCCGCTTTTCCACATCTCGACCACTTCGGCCGGTTCGGGGATCAGCAGGCAACCAAGATAATTGCCCCCGTCCCGGCACGAGCCTACGATCCAGCCGTTCTCGTTGATGTCATTGGCGCCGTAGATGCTCACCTGCCGCGAATCGGGAGAAAGAAGGCCGCCGAGGTCGAGCAGCCCTGATTCTTTCGACCATATGAAGGCTCTGGACACCACATGTGTGACGTAGGAAGGAGTGATCATTATACTCCCGACCACGATGCGGTGGGTATTCACCGAATACGCGGCGGCTTCAAGCGCGGACAAGTTGCCCAGCAACGTCGCCTGGCCGGCAAGCTCCATATTCTCATCGTAGGTTCCTTCCCAGAAAAACGGGCGTTTCCCTCCCGCGGGATCTTCCGCGGAACCGGCGACGAGAATCCTACGGGCGTCTTTGTCGTACGCCACGCCAAACGCTTCGCTGTATCCCTCTCCGATGCCGGGAATATGCCGCCAGTCGACGACATCCGAGATGAAGATTGCCCGCTTGTTCGGCTCCGGCCCGGCGGAGTACGAGTACCCGACCGCTCCCCCGCCGGACAGCGCGTCGATGCCGCTGTAGCGGGAATTGGTCGAGTACTGCGCGTGGCAGTCGTTGAGAGTCCCCCTGAAATAGGTGAACGGTCGTTCGATCAAATCGGAGTCGATTTGCTGCCGGTACCAGTACCAACCGACGACCTGTTCCGTATTCGCGATAGCCGTCGCCTCGCCTGACTCGCCCGGGATCTGATGTGCGAGCGAGTATATATCATCCGTCATCAGGCCAGTCCAGACGACCGGCCGGCGATTCCCCAGGACGCGGTGCGAGCATCCACCGCAGGCGACACCAAGATCGTTGATATCGTTTGCGACAGCATTTTCGTAGTCCGGAAGGGGCGGAAGCTCCACGCTCGTCAGGATTCCATCGTCGTAGCGCCACTTGACTGCCCGCCGTTTGTGGTTCCCGCCGGTCGAAAAGCCCGCTATTTCGGCCGGCGATGCGTCGTTGATCGCAAGAGCCCCCGACGCGATGTCTCCGTAAAGCGGTTGAAGGATGACAAGCCTGTAGTGGCTGACTCCCGGAATTCCCGGGCTTTTCGATACCGGCGCGTCGGGCATTCGGGGCTTTATGTTTTTATCGTAGCACCCGGGCGCCGCCGCGACCGCCGCCAGAACGGCGGTTGCGAGCAGAGATCCGGCCAGGACGCGGGCATGCCCGGCAACCCGGGCGAATCCCGCCATGCGATCGATAATACTCACAGTCTATCCCTCCCTTTGGCTGACATTCGCGGCGTCGGGATGGAAGCGGAAGTAAGAAGTGAAAACCACGGCAATGAAAAACCGCCGGCAGCCGCTGCGGACACAATCCGAAATATCGAGAATCCGCCTTGTTCAAGACTAACCGATGCCGTATTGTCGGTAAATAAAAAATGTGTTAAATGCCGGCCGGATGCCCGCGGGACACTTCCCTAGCCACCTATCTTTTTGATCAAATCTTTCGCCTTGTCGCCGAGCGATCCGCCCAGTTTTTCCTCTATCAGTTTTTGGGTCTCCGAAGAGGCGACCTTTGAAACGGCCTTGCCGGCCACCGTCATGATTATAATCTTCGCGATCTCGTCCGGCAGCGCGCCGCCGGCCCCTCCGACGTTGTCGAGCCGGATCTCCGGCAGGGTGATCGTGCGTTTCTCGATACCGAGCGCCGACGCGTCGACTTCGATTTTTCCGCGCTCGAAAACAAATTGGCGGATCCTGATCCGTTTTACCGGCCCGTCCGGGCCGCCGCCGTCTCCACCCTTCCCCGCGCCGTACGCTTCCACGCGCTTGCGCAGTTCGCCTATATTGGAGGCGCCCGTCTTTGTGACCTCGGCATAGACGACCGGGGCATGGATACGGATCTCGTCGATGACGATCGGGTCCTCGCGCAGGCTCTTTATATCGATATCGAGAGTGATATCCTCCAGTGAAAACGCTTTGCTCGCCTCAAACCCCTCCGGGCTCGCCACCGCAAGACCCTTGATCGAGCCTCGTCCCTTTCGTATCGAGACATCCACGCCGGAGACCTTGACAGAGGTCTGAGTCACTTCGTTTCCGTTTTTCTCGATTTCCTTCGCCAGGAGCATGTTCAGGTTTGAAAAGAGTAAATATATCACGGCGGCTATCAACACCACCGCGACGACAAAGGCGATTATCAATACCTTTTTCACAAGACGCCTCCTTTCGATTTGTATCTCAGCTTCCGAATACCCGTTTCAACAGATCGGTCGTGCGGGCGAGAGGATCCTGCCTTATCTTCCTCTCCTCCTGTCCAAGAACCGTGAAGAGACCGCCGAGGGCCTTTTCGGTGACGTAATCGTCTAGATCGACAAGACGTTCCGATCCCGCCGGGGCAAGATTGTTATACACGGTTGAGATTCTTCCATATACGCGCGAAAGGCCGATCTGCCCGATCTTCTGCTGGACAATCGGGCGGAAGCGTTCGCGAAGCTGCTCGACGGTGCGGCCCCTGAAGTATTCGGTGGCGGCGGTGTCGTTCCCCTTGAGGATTCCGAAGGCGTCGGAGACGGTCATGCCGGTGATCGCGTTCCAGAAGATCTCGCGCGCCTCGGCGGCGGCGAGCTCGGCGGCCCTGTTCATCCCCGTCTCAAGCTCGTCGACCTGCGAACCCAGACCGATACTTCTCAGGGTCGAGGCGGCCGACTGGAGCTGATCGGGAATGGCGATGCGGATGAGCTGGTTTGCGAGGAATCCGTCCACCTTCGACGTCGACAGAACGGTATTTCCCGTCCCGACCTTGAGCGCCTCCTTGAGTCCCGCGATGACGGTCTTCTCGTCGGGGGGACCGCTCCCCGCGGCGCCGCCTGCGAGAACCCCCGAAAGATCCTCCTGCAACGCGGCGCAGCCGATCAGGAAAACGAAAGGCGGGACGACCAGGAACAAAATCATACGTTGAAATAATTTCTTCAGGTCATTCATCTCATTCTCTCCTACCTGAAAAGTATCACCTTTCGCCCCTGCGTTTTATCCTCATTTTCGAGCCTCAGGAAATAAACACCGGGCGGGCATAGAGCGCCGCCGGGATCGTGGCCGTCCCAGCTCGCAATGTGGTGTCCAGTCTCCTTCCACCCGCGAAAGAGGTTTCTGACGAGCCTGCCCGCCGGATCGTAGATGCCGAGTTTCACGAAACCGGTCGCCGGGAGATAATACCTGATCTCCGTGGCCCCGTTGAAAGGATTGGGATAGTTCTGGTAAAGGGTCAGGGACCGGCCGGGGGTCGTCACGGGATCGGTCACAAAGAGGATCCTTCCGGCCTCCTCGTCGGTCACGTCTACGCGGTAACGATACCTCGTCGACGGTTCGGCGCCGCGGTCGCGGAAGGTGTACGAGAGGTCCGATTTTTCTATCTGCGGCGATCCGATCGCCGCAAAGACGGTGTCCTCCCCGGTCGCGCGGTATATGGAGAATGCCACCTCCCTGGCGGCCTCTTCGAGCCTCCACTCGACGACAATATCCCGGCCGTCCAAACGAGCGGAATAATCCAACAGCGTCGTATTGTGAACCGGTTCCCCCCTCGAATCGATCCGCAGGCCATAAATGTCAACGCCGGACCGCGAGTCCAGCCATAACATGAAGGCTCCCCCGCCGCCGTCGGCGACAAGATCGGGCCGACCCTGATCGCTTTCGTCGGAGGTGATCCTCAATCCGGTCAGCTCCCACTTGTACACGCCATATTCGTCGAAATGCTGGGCGATGATATCGGAATGAGCCGGATCCCTGTTTTCGCTCCAGAGGGTATACGCGCCCTCCACGCCATCAGTGACAACATCGAGATCGCACTGGCCGGAAGCCGAGTAGGCGACATGAGTTCCGCTCGTGCCCCAGACGGCGCGGCCGCCGCGATCGATTTTCTGGGCGCACTGCCAGAAGGTGCCGGCCATATGATGCGCCTGCCATACCAGCAGAAGATCGTCGTAACCCGCCGGCATGATGCGAAGGCTCCCCTGGTTTGTATGAAGGCTGTCCGCCTTTACCCCGCCTTCCCTCCAGGCCGGCTCGCCGTCGCTTCCCATCTTCTGGCAATAAATCCGGGACCAGATATAAAACTGATCTATACTGAACCAGGCTATGTAACATCCACCGCCGGACGCCCTGCATGACGAGTAGCCAACGTAGGAATTCGGGTCGTACACGATTGTTTTCTCTTCGCCCCAGGGCAGAGACCCGTCGGAGGCGACATGCTGCGCGCATATCTTCCATCCATCGATGTTATGGGAAGTGACCCAGACCGCCGTCGCGCCGCCTTCGTCGTCCGGATGAAAGGTGAATATCCCGGCCGAGATCGGGTCCGGCGAAAGGACGACGCCGTCGTCCTGCCACATTCTTTCCCCGTCGCCGTTGAATCTTTGCACGCGGAGTATGGCCGTGTTGAGCCGCCGGTCCTCCCAGATAACATAGACGCCGCCCTCCCCGTCGGAGACGAGGCGCGATCTTATCTGATTTGTAGAGGTGGAACAGATCTCCCTGCCGCCCGTTCCCCAGAGAGACTCCCTTTCGGCGTTTATCCTCTGGACGTAGACCTTCCACATCCAGGATACCTGCTGGTCGGTCCATGTGAGGAAGAACCCGCCCTCTCCGTCGGCAAGCGCGTGTTGCTCGCCCTGCGCCCCCTGCAGCGCGCATACGGGCATGCCGTCGATCCCCCATTTAATGTCGCCATACGGACCGATCCTTTGGGCGTAGATGTCCCCGACATCGGATCGAGTATCGCGCCAGATTATGATGAGCCCGTTCGCCCCGTCGGTGATCGTCTGAAACCGCCCCATCCCCGTTTCATATTGACAGACGGGGATCCCCCCTTCCTCCCACCCGGCGCGAAGAACGCCCGCGCCGGCGACAGCAATCATCATAAATGTATAAAAAAATGTAATGCCGCTTTTCACAAAGTAAGTATAGCAGAGGTGTGGAGAGGGGGTAAATGATATACTGCCGTGTAGGTGGCGTTCATCGCTTTATCGGCTTCCGCAATATCGGTTTTGTCGCGCCGAGCACGACAAACCCTCCTTCTCCACGGCCGTCTCTGACCTTGTATGCCGACTCGCCGTCATCCGGCAGGCCGATTAGCGTCTGGCAGAACCGCAGTTCGCGGAAACCCGCGCCTTTAACCAGTCCGTCGATTTCCAGCGCCGAATAGAAACGCGCCTCGCTATAAAACCGGTTCGTGTTTTTACGCGATTCGTACAAACGCCCCAGCGCGCTGTCCTTGTCGATAAATGCGATGATTATTTTTCCGCCGGCCTTTATGACTCTTCCGGTTTCGCGGAGCAACAGGGCCGCGTCCTTTACAAAACATACGACCGTGACAAGCAGGGCAAAATCGAATTGATCGTCGCGGAAGGGCAGGCACTCGCCGACTGCGCGACATACCGAGAGTTTTCTTTCCATCGCAATCCGCGCCATATTTCCGGATGGTTCGATGCCTGTCGCAATTCCCAACGGTATTGAAAAACGCCCTGTTCCCGCTCCGACTTCCAGACCGGCCCCGGTCCGGGGAACGAGCCTTCGAAGAGCGCTGATTTCGGCCTGATAGATTCGCCCGTTCCCGTCGAACCAGCGGTCATAATCGCCTGCGTGCCTGTCGAAAACTGTTACTTCATCCATGTCACAACCGGATTCCGAAGCTTCCTCCGGTTACGCGTTGAAATCGATGACCAGCGTCCTCGGCTCGGTCATCTCCTCGATGGCGTATCTTACGCCCTCTCGGCCGAATCCGGAATCCTTCATCCCGCCGTAGGGGTAGTTGTCGGCGCGGAAGGTCGGGTAGTCGTTCACGATGAGACCGCCGACCTCGATCGCCCGATATGCTAGATGAATCGTTCGAATATCGTGCGTGAAGACGGCGGCCTGCAGGCCGAATCGCGAGTCGTCTATCCTCGCGATGCCATCCTCCGGGCCGCCGCACGGCTCGACGAGCGCGACGGGACCGAACGCCTCCCCGGCCGAGATCTTCATTCGTGGATCGACACCCGTCAGCAGGATCGGATCGACGAGATTCCCCTTGCGGGCGCCGCCGCAAAGGAGCTTCGCACCGCCGCGCACCGCTTCGTCCACCCACTCCATCACGCGATCGGCGCTCGCCTCGTCTATCATAGGGCCGACGAATGTCTTCTCGTCGAGGGGATCCCCCACCTTGAGGCGCGAGGTCTCCTCCAGGAAAAGCTTCACAAACTCCTCGAACACCGCGCTCTCGACATATACGCGCTGAACCGAGATGCATATCTGCCCGGCGTAGGCGTACGCCCCTAAAGCGCAGCGTTTCGCCGCCCAATTCAGATCGGCGTCGGCGCCTACGAAGACTCCCGCGTTCCCGCCGAGCTCGAGGGCGACCTTCTTACGGGGCGCGAGCCCCTTGAGATGCCATCCCACCTCGGCGCTTCCTGTAAAGGTGAGCATGGCAATGCGAGGATCGGTCGCCAGAAGCTCCGCCGCCGGTTTTCCGCACGGGACCATGTTGCAGGCGCCGGGCGGCGCTCCCGCCTCCCCGATCGCTTCGGCGAGCATGACCGCGGTGAGGGGCGTGTTCCTGGAAGGTTTGTGCACGACGGTGCAGCCGCATGCGAGGGCCGGCGCCACCTTGTGCGCCACAAGGTTCAAAGGGAAATTGAACGGGGATATCGCGGCGACCGGGCCGATCGGGAAACGGGCGACAAGGGCCGCGTACCCCTTCGTCGCCGGATCGATATCGATCGGAACTCCCTCGCCGCCGATCCGTTTCGCCTCCTCGGAGGCTATCGTGAATGTCGCGATCGCCCTTTCGACCTCGCGGCGCGCCTGCGATATCGGCTTTCCAGACTCCAGGGCGATCGTCCGGGCGAACGCTTCCTTTTTAGATGCGATGCCGGAGGCGATCCCCGAGCAAAGGGCCGAGCGCTCGGCGCTCGAATATTCCTTTGTCACGGCGAACGCCGCCCTGGCCGCCTCGATGGCGTCCAGCACATCTTCTTCTGAGCCGAGGCATACCGATCCGACAACGGAGCCGTCCCAGGGGCTCCGGACCTCGCGCACGGTCTTCGTCCGCCGCCAGCGTCCGCCTATGTAGAGTCCGCAAGAGTCGCCCATTTCGATCCTCCATCGTATAATCTGAAATGCATTGTACACAACGCAACCGATGCATGTAAGTAATATTTATTTCAGGCTTTCCGAATGCCTTTTCAAGGCGTGGGAACGGCGCGATCTCCGGTCATGATATTGCCGGAGACCGTTACTCATACCACCCGTCACTCATACCACCCGTTATTCAGGCCGTCACTCATGACGCATGTTGAAAACACGAACCTTTTTCTGTACACTTGCTCCCTGAAAACCAGGCGTGTTTGTCCGGCGCGGAATCTTTTTTCCATCGGGAGCCGTCATGATAAAAAAGGATATCGGCCGAAACGATCCCTGCCCATGCGGCAGCGGTAAAAAATACAAATATTGTTGTCTGGGACGAGAGAATGCCGGCCCGTCGGATCCCCCAACGACAAATCCCGCCACTTCGGAGTTCTTCGACCAGATGCACCGGGAAATAGGAGACCGTAAATTTGCGTCGCTGGAAGAACTCAACGCTTTTGTGGCCGATTTCTCGAAGCGACGAAATCAGGCGCCGGTAGACGACTTTCACGGTTTGTCTTCGGACCAGATGCACCATATGCTGGACTTCCCGTTCGATTCCCCACAGGTCGTCAGTTTTCCCGATCGTCTCAGGACGCCTCCCGACTCGCCGATGGCGACCCTGTTCAATCTGATGGTCGAGGCGATCGGCGATCAGGGTCTGAAGGCCACCGCAAAAGGCAATCTGCCCCGAAAGTTCTGCCGGGATAATGCGCAGGGTTACTATGTCGAAAGGTCGCGTCTGCGCATGATGCGCGTATGCGGCATCGTCAAGGAGGAGGATTTCTTCGAACTGCATGTGACCCGCAGGGTGGCCGAGCTGGCCGGGCTGATACGCAAGTACAAGGGGCATTTTATTCTAAGCCGCGATTGCCGCGGGCTCCTGGCCGATGGCGGGATGTCCGCCGTTTATCCGCGCCTTTTCCGTGCCTACGCGCGAAATTACAACTGGGCGTACGGGGATCGGTATCCCATCATTTCTTTTATTCAGCAGTCGTTTCTTTTTTCGTTATACCTGCTGACCCGTTATGGCGGCGATTGGCGTCCACAGAGCTTTTATGGAGACTGCTTTCTGCGCGCTTTCCCCATGGTGCTCGATGGACTGCCGGCCGATGCGTTCTTTGATCCGGAGAAGATGATCCGATCCTGTTTTAGATTGCGCGTTCTCGAACACTTCGCCTGGTTTCTGGGATTGGCTCTTATGGAACCGATAGATAAAAACGACCCCATCCTCGGCGAATACCGGATCAAAAAACTGCCGTTGCTGAATGAGATCGTCGAGTTTCATGCGAGCGTGTAGGAATGCAAAAATGAATGTCCGGGCAATAAAAATGGTCTCATACCGGCAGCGTGCGCAGAAAGTTCGCGGCGTCGATCACATGAACATCTCCCGCCATCCCCGGTCTCCCGCAATTCATGACGACCTGCATCCGGTAAGGCGCTTTTAGTCGTTCGGCGAAATACTTCATGGCCGGACCCGGCGTTGTATCCGACATTTTGACCTCGACCAGCGCCCAGGGTTTCCTTTTGAGAGTCAGAAGGAAGTCGACCTCGCGCTTCTCCCTGTCCCTCAGGTAATGAAGATCGAGAGGCGCCAGGCCCCAATCCTGCGTGAAATGACACCACTTGAGAAGATGACTCGCCACGAGGTTTTCGAAACGCGCCCCCTCGTCGTCAATTTCAGACCAATCCCAGAGATATATCTTCGGCTCCTTGCGCAGGGATCGGGAGATATTTCCCGCGAACGGCCTTATCAGATAGAAAAGGTAAAGACGCTGGAGATGATCGGTCCACTGCCGGACCGATTCGACGGCGACCTGCATATCCTCGCGAAGCGCATTATAAGAGAGAACTCCGCCGGCCCGCAGAATGAGATGCTCGACCAATTCCTCCACCTGGGACAACATCCTGACGCGAGTGAGGTCCCGCAGATCCTCCTTCACAATCAGGGCGCGTCGCTCTCCGACCCACTGGCGATGGTGACGCTCGCTCCTTTTCAGAAACGGTTCGGGAAAACCGCCCCATCGCAGCAACGCGGCCAGGGCTTTATGCGCAGCCGGCGGCGCCGGCCCGGTCAGTCCGAGGAGGGTTTTCATCGTTTCCGCCGGACCGTCTTCCAGCGAGACCCCGGCTGGATCGACGACCTCCTTCACCGACAGGGGATGGAGGCGATACTGATGATAGCGTCCTAGAAGGCTGTCGCCCCCCCTCTGGTAAACATCGAGACGCCCCCTCCCCGTCACCAGCAAATCGACACGATCCTTCCGGGTGTCCCAGAGCCCCTTGACGTACGTTTTCCAGCGCGGATACTTGTGAATCTCGTCGAGAACAACGAGCGGCTTTTCTCCGGATCTCTTCGGCCTGTACTCGTCGAGGAATCCGTACGGTGCCCTCACGAATTCGCGACGCCACTGGAGATCGTCCCAGCTTCTATAGAGATCCGCCGACTTCCGTCCGTCCTGCAGAGTCCGGGCGAGGATCGTTTTCCCGACCTGGCGGGGCCCGACGACGAACGCGATCTTCCGGTCCGGAAAATGAGCGTCGGAAAGGAGTTTCTCCAGAGATCTCTTCATATGACCATTTTCCATCATCATGGAAGATTGTCAAGACAATTTTCCACGTCGCCCGGCGGAATGTCTTAATCCCCCATATCCATCCGCAGCGTGAATTTGAATGTGTCCTTCAATTACCCCTTTGATTTCCCTGCAAGATGCATGCTTTATTTCCCTCGAAGTTCTTTCCGGCTGTTGCAACCTGATCCAGCAACCCGAGCAATACCGTTTCAGCCGCAGTGTGCGTCATCAGCCCGGCCTCGTCCCCGCCGGCATTCACCGCTATCGCGACGGCGACGTTATGCTCCGGTAAAATATACATAACGGCGAAAAAATATGTGTTGCTGCCGTTGTGCCAGTAAAGCATCCCCTTGTTCGTCTGAACAATTCCGAGTCCGCAGCCATAGTCGCCGACGGGAGCGTGAAGGATCCCGAACCCTTCACCGCTGACCAGGCGCGGGTTTCCCTGGAGAGCGTCGATATGCAATTTCATGAAGGCCGCAAGATCCTCCATCGTCATGCTCACGAACCCGGCCGGCTCGATGAAATCGAGCGAATCCGGCTCGATAGCCGGTTCCACCGGCGAGTAGGCCGATCCCGCAGGCTCATGCCCCGAGGGCTGGGCGGCGTCGTGTTCGGTCGGCCAGCCGTAGAACGCCTCCATCCCGAGCGGCCCGAACACTCTCGAATCCATCAACTCGCGCCATCCCGTTCCGGTAACCGATTCGGCCATGCATGCCGCTATGACGTACCCAGCGTTGGAGTAGCGATATGTTCCGCGGGCAACCGGAGACGCCTGCTGCAGGCACCACAGGGAGGCCTTCACGCGTTGTTCGGGCAGGGTGCCGGTAAAACCCGGTATCGAGGCGAAATCCTCGTCGGCCGGAATGGCGGCCCTGTGCCTGAGCAGGTCGAGCAGCGTGCTTTCCGCGTAACCCGGATGCACAAGGCCGGAAAGACCCGGAATGACATCGGCCGGTTTCGTATCCCACGACAGCGATCCTTCGTCGACCAGGATCGCTATCATCGTCGCCGTCATCGATTTTGTGATCGATCCGATGTGTATCAGATCTCCCGTGGCTATCGTGTCCGGCTCCCCGGCCCTTCGCACGCCTCGGGCACCTGCGTCGATTATCGCCCCGTCCTGCATAACGATGCCGAGCGCACCCGGAATCCCGCGCACTTCGACCAGCCTCTCGAGCTGGACCGCCAGGGACGGATCCTCCGGCTCCGGCCTGGCCGGATCGTCTGAACAGCCCCCTGCCGAAAGGGCGAGGATTAAAAATAAGGCCTGGAGTATTGCCGCCCTGAATTCGTAATATCTATTGCTGAACATGCCTTCCCCTTTTCTTATAACGCCGGTATAAGCTGCGCTCAGCCGGCCACACGGCAA
>JBFYZH010000103.1:0-42569 GCA_041309605.1 Candidatus Krumholzibacteriota bacterium | reverse complement strand
TCACGTTTCCCTGCATCTCCACATTCGCGTCCGGTGTCCTGATCCAGGTATTTCCCCTGGCTTCAAGCTCTATCTCGGCCAGCCACGCCGGTGTTTCGAGAGTCGCTGTCTTGGCGTCAGGAGAAAACTCTCCAATATCGAAATATACTTCGGCCTTGTTGACGTCCAGTTTTCCGGTAATTCGAGGAACGATTCTGCCGCCGGCAACCTGCGTGCCGACCTCCAGATTTCCGGAGACGATCGCCATTATATCCGGTATGCTCGCGACGAGGACCTTTTCGAGACTTGCTTTAAGATCGTACCTTGCGGGTTTCCATCCATCGAGTGCAATCCCGCCTTTTATGCCGAATTTTCCGTCCCTTCCCTCATTTCCCCTCAGCTCGGTCACCGTGATCATCGTGTCTTCCAGGATTATTAGGGCCTGAACGCCGCGAAACCGCTCTTCCATGCCTGAAAAAAGAAGTCCCGAGTCGACCAGTTTCAGCTCTCCGTGAATATCCGGATCGTTGAGTGTTCCATCCATTCGGAATCCGGCGGAGTACCTTCCTTCCGCCTCCGCAAGATGATCCGTCACGCCGGGGATGCAGGAAAGGTCTCCTCCCGGGAATTGGATTTCAAAATGAAACGGCCCGTTCCCGTCGATGGAATAGAGAAAATCGTCATTTACGACCGGGATCTTTCCGGTGAACGATCCGGAATCCTGGGGGGATATCCCGGCCGAACCTTTGAAATCCATCCCCGCGGAACTTATTTTTGCGTCCATGTCCATTCTCGGAAGGTTGAAATACCCGGACCTGAGATCAAGGATCCTTCCCTTCAACTCTATCACCGGATGAATGATTGAATCCCCGACCGAGATCGTCCCCGTAAAAGAACCGTCGGACAGAATTCCGTTGCGGACCATTGAGAAAAATGGTCTCAGCGACAACTGCTCGCACTCTGCCTGCAGGTCGGCCGTAATGTTGTCCATGGAACCTTCTTTCCCGCGGAAATATCCGAAAAGATCCGTCCCGTGCATCCTTCCCCCGATCTTCATCCTACCCTGCGGATAAACCAGGGATAGCGAATCTATGAAAACCGTCCTGTCTCGATAATCGGCGGCAATCTTCATCGAATCGAAGAGCAGACTGTCGTAGCTTCCGGAGCTGGCGGACATCTCTATCTTCATGCCGGGACTTTCAAGATTGCCGCTGCACGAGATAGAGCCTTCGGCCAGCCCGGTAATCGGATCGGCCACCAGCCCCGCCGAATTGAAAAGCGAAAGCCCGAGCCTGTCGAATTTCAATTCGCCGTCTATACTTTTGTTCGGTCTGTCTACAAGACAATCTAAATAAAGGGCGCCCAGCCTGGAATGAAGCTGAAGGTCGTCGAAAACCAGTTCCGAATCATCCACTCCGATCGTAAAGTCGCCGCTGCCGATCCATTTTTCATCGAGGGCTTCCAGAACCAGTTCGCCGAATCTCACTTTTATCCTGCCCTTTTCTTCGGTGATATCGAATCCCATCTCGGCGGAAATATCCTCTCTGCCGAGATAAAGACGCTTGACCCGGGTGATACCGTCTATGAATTCCAGGGAAAGATCAATGTCGGAAAATCCGGCAGGCTTGATAAAACAGCTGTCTCCCTGCATTTCCATGAAAAACTGGAATCCGCCGTTTTTCCTCAGGATCAGATTGATGTCTGCGCCGGGCACTTCCGCCCTCATATAGTCGATATCCGAACATCTTCCATTGGCGATAATTTCCCAGTCTTCCAGATCGCCTTCCCACATGCCGTTCAGATCGAGATCCGCCCTGTAATCACCGATGCCGAAATAATTGAAAAGGGTGTCCTCTCTTGAACATTCCAGATCGACGTATATCCTGAGTCCGCCTTCTGTATCCATCCTGCCGTGGGCTTCGACAAGATGAGTCGGCGATTCGAAATACAACCTGTCAAAATTCAGCGTATCGGCACTGAATGTTCCGCTGATCAGCCCGGCGTCAAAAGGGAATTTCATCAGGTGTCCGTCCGAAAGCTCCAAATCAAAGTCGAGAATTCCCGTTTCCGAGCTGTAACCGAATTTGACAAGACCGTTGAAAAGGGTCTCCGGCATGACTTTTCCACGGATGAATCCCGTGGAAAGATCGAGCTCCTCGGTCTTGAATTCCAGGTCGACCAGCACATCATCCGCCATAAGAATGGTTCCATGCCCGTCGACGATTGCCCCGTTGAACCTTCCCCATCCATGGACAAGCTTCAACTCCGGCTTGTTCCACTCCATGTCCAGGTTAAAGCCGCTCAACGCGTATCCCGAGAAGACACCGTTGACCATGCCGGCGATCTTTAGAGCGGCCGGGACTCCCCTGACTGTAACTGCTCCCTGCAATTCCCCGAAATGAGAGGTCTCTAATCCCAGGGCTCTCGTAACTTCCTCCACATCCAGGCGGTCTGCCTCGACATGCAGATCGAAGAAAAAGGAATCCGGATCGACGATACCGTTTATCGTCATCGAGGACTTCTCGAGCTCCAGAAAAAGATCTTCCATGTTGAAGCTCTTCCCCCCCGGTTTCCTTCCCTGCCCCTCGCCGGCCGACCCATTCCAGGTGAAATCGCCCCGGATCTTCCTGAAATCAAGTTTCCTTCTGACATCCTCCCCGCTTCCTGAGGTTATACCCACCTTGAACCGCCCGTTGTCCGAGATGACCGTCCCGCTGAGATCGATTCTCCTCACCACATCGGCCCTCTCGGCTCCCTGGTAGATGAATTGACCGTTCATAACCAGAAAATTGCCGATTTCGAAGGGGTGGGATGTGCCTTTTCCCTCGGAACCCGGTGACGGAATGATATTGATCCCGGAGGAATCAGGCTTTATCCAGACATGCGGCGTGTCCAGTTCCAGGTTTATTATGCGGGGCCTTCCGCTTAAAAGCGACCGGAAGTCGTATCTGCAACTGAGTCTTTCCACCCTCACCACATCGAAGGAAAAGTCCTTGCCATAGTATATGAGCCTGAGATCTTCCATATCGATACGGCTGAGTGGATTCCCTGAAATCTTCTCGATTTTCAGGGAAAAACCGGTGCCGCCGAAAAAATACCTTGAAAAGATCCTGCCGCTCCAGGCGGCAAAAAAATCCGTGTGAAAAACAAGGATGAGGATAATCGTCAGCGCAAGCAGGAGTCCGGCCGTGAGAGACACCCACGAGGCGATCTTCGTTCTAAGCAACCTCTTTGCCAATCGCGCCACTCCCCAGGGTCAGAATATCTGCCCGAGACTAATGTGGATCCTGTATCCACGATCCAATTCGGGCGTTTTTACGATCGGAAAACCGAAATCCGCCCTTATCGGTCCCACCGGAGTATAGTATCTCACGCCGAAGCCCGCGCTGAACCTGTAATCGGCGGCTGACACTTCCTCCTCGTCTATAAACATCCTGAATCTGTCCAATGTGATGCTCTTCATATTCTCCCATGAGTTTCCTCCGTCGATGAACATCACGGCGCCAAGATTATATTTCCCCAGCCATGGAAGCGGAAAACGGAGTTCCGCGTTGGTGAGAAGCATCATGCTTCCCCCCTTTGGTTCCCCTCCATCCCCTACCGGGCCGAGCGAGTTTTCCTCGTACCCCCTGACTGAGTTGCCTCCGCCTACAAAGAACCTGCTTTCGATCGGCAACCCGGACTCCCGGCTGTCCCCGAATGCCCTGGCATATCCGATTCTCACCCTGTATGCGAAAACGGTCTCATCTGAAAAAAGTTCGTATTTCTGATACGAAGGGATGAACGAATAGTAATGATCCTCCCCACCCAGCAACCCGCCGGCCATGCGGGCCTCCATCCCCATATAGCTTCCCCGCCTCGGGCTGAAATAGAAATCGCGCGTGTCTCTTCTGAAAGTCATGTCTATGGAACGTCTTCTGGATTTTTCCTTTTCATCAACCACTTCCATCCTCTTGATGGTTTCGAAAAAATATCCGACCAGCAGTGATGTCTGCCTCGAAAACCTTCGCGATACAGTCCCGTTATAGCTGACGGCCTCGATGACGGCGGGACTTACCGTGGCGTCCCGTTCGTAGGACGCGCCCAGGGAAAACGTGTTCCACGTCGAAAATATGTGCGGGAAATGCAGTTCTCCCTGGTACCTTGTGTACATGTTCTCCAGATCCATTTTCGAAAACGAATACTCGTTGTCCTTGAAAAGACTGAAGGCAAAGTCGGTTTTTATTTTGAGAGCGTAACCTCTGCCCAGCAGGTTTCTCTGCCCCCATTCGGCGAAAACGCGGTTGGCGTGGACGTTTCCGGCGCCGAGACCGGTTTCAAAATAACCCATTTTCCTCTCGCGGACCTGCAGATGCAGATCGACGCTGCCGCTGGGAAGATCGAGTCCCTCAGGCTCTATCTCGACGGACGTGAAGCAACCCGTATCATAAAGATTCTGTTTGCTCGCCACGACCTTTCCAAGGTTGAAATATTGACCCTGTTGTATTTTTAATTCTCGCCTTATCAGCGCTTCTTTGACCTTGCTGTTACCCTCGACCATGATGCTATCGACTTTTATCGGGTTTCCCGGCGCGAGATCCCATGATATATCGACATTCGTTGAATCAACCCTCGCATTGCACGAGACCGTCGCGCCAAGGTAACCTTTTTCGAAAAATTTACCCAGGAGAGTGTACTTGTCGACTTCGACAAGATTCGGGTTATAGGGACTCGTCTCCTTCAATTGAAGACCTTTTTTCAGGTCATCGCTTTCGATGAGAGACTGTGCATTGAATTCAAGACTTCTTACGACGGCCCGGGGTCCCTCTTTGATCATTATCCTGATAGTGACATTGTTGGCTTTTTCATCCCTTTCGAGTGAATCCACCGATACCTGGGCTTCGAAGAATCCATCCCTGTTATAGAGGGACCTGATGGTCTCAATATCCCGTCTCAGAAAGTCCCTCCTGTACCTTGGTTTCCTGAATATTTTAAAAAATCCTGATTCCTTTGTGCGCATCCTTTTTTTAAGAGCCTTGTCGTCGAAACTCCTGTTTCCGAGAATGACGATTTTCTTGACAACGGGCAGTTCCAAGCCGAAATCGTCCGCCCGGCCCCTGCCCGCATGAAGGATAACGGCAAATGCCAGCACCGCCGCCATGATGCATCTCGACCGGAACCTGAAGGTTCTTATGAGCATAACGATTGACATCTCATCTATCTGATTGTAAGTTCGTCCGGTGATCTGATGAAAAGCTTCGATGACAGCAGAACGCCGTTTCCGGTTCGGAGGACCGTGTCCCGCCATGACCACGAAGAAGCCAGGGTACTTCCGATTACTCTCCGAAGGAAAGGGTCCGATCTTTCTTACCGTTCTTTTGCTGCTTCTGCCTTGTTGCGGCCGGTCCACCCGCACAGAATCCGAAACGGGCAGCACTCTCTCGCCCGACGAACGCTATATAGTCCAACTCTATATGAAAATAAACGAATTAGAGAAAAATCTCCAAGACAATCCTTCCGACAGCGTAAAAAAATGGGAACAGCTGCGAAACGGCGTGGACAGCGTCCGTGTGAGGAATATCCTCGTCGAACTCGAAAAGAACCCCGGCAGATGGCTTCCCGTGTACGTCAGGATCGACGAACTGCTTGAGCACGAAAATAAATGAACTACCTCAACAGGTTGAACACGTCGAGGAACAGGATCGCAGCCATCAGCGCGACAAGTATGATAAACCCCGTCTGAAGCATGATATTCTGCAGTTTCGCTCCAGGTTTTATCCCCGTCACCCCTTCCAGCAGAAAAAGGACAAAATGTCCTCCGTCGAATGGAAGTATGGGCAACAGGTTGAAAATGGCAAGATTCATTGAAAAGAACGCCAGAAAATTGATAAGATAGCCGAACCCCCACCTGATCATGTCCCCGGCCATTACACCGACTCTGATCGGACCTCCGACCGCCCTGATCGTTGCCTTCCCCGTCACTAATTTGCCGAGAAAATCCAATATCGACTGCAGGAGGTTGTAAAAGGCCCGCGAACCATAGACCACGGCTTTTCCAAAGGAGACATCGATTTTTTCGTAATATTCTCCGATCCCTATCGCGCCGACCTTCACGACGTCCAGTTTTTCACCACCAGACGGGGCGTCCATTGAAGTCGGGCATATCACCGCGGAGCGCATTTCTCCATCCTGCTCCCATGTGAATTTCATCGGCACACCGTTTCTGGCGTATATTTTTTCCGCGACCTCGATGTATGTAAATACCGTCGTGTCGTTGATCGCGACGATCCGCGCTCCGCTGCGTATCCCGGCTTCGTGGGCAGGACTTTCCTTCTTGACATCGCCGATCTTTGCCGGCGACGAGGAGTGTATGCCGAGCACCAGCCGCCCGGCTTCCTCGTTCCACTGCGGAACTATGGAGACTCCCAGAGTCTCCTGCGCCCTCAGCACCCTGAAAAACGAGCTGACATCCTTTTCATACGTCACCAGCTCGCTTATTTCCGCTCCGCTCTCCAGCTTTTTTCCGTTTATCTCGAGAATTACATCTCCGCGTTCAAGACCCGCCGTCTGAGCCGGCGAACCATCCACGACGTCGCTGATCACGTTGTCCGGTTCCCTGATGAATATTCCCTGGATCCAGATGCTGGAGATGTATAGAAGAAGGGCGAGAACGGCGTTCATCACCGGCCCGGCAAGGACAACCGACATGCGCTGAATGGGCTTTTTGTTCCTGTAATAACGATTTTCCGGGATATCCGACTCCCGCACGCCGGCTTCACGGCGGTCTTCATCAGGATTTTCCACTTCGTTTTCTCCGGCGAATTTGACGTATCCGCCGAAAGGAAGCGCCGAGATAGCGTATTCAGTCTCACCCACGCGCGCTTTCAGAAGTTTCGGACCGAAACCTATCGAAAATGTGATTACATATATCCCGTTCAGTTTCGCAACCACAAAATGACCGAGTTCATGTATCAGTATGACTATACTGAGGACAAACATGAATGCAGCAATAGTCAGAAGCATAAATCCTCCATTATCTCAAGACCGGTTAGCGGTGCCTTGCGCCCAGAAATTCTCTCGTCCATCTGTCGGCTTCCATCACATCCTCCACACACACCGGATCATAACACTCGTGGGCTTCAAGAGCCTCCTCGATCCAATCGATTATCGTCATAAATCCGATTTTCCCCGATAAAAAGGCGGATACGGCCACCTCGTCGGCGGCGTTGAGAACCGCCGGGGCCGTCCCTCCGGCCACCGCCGCCTGAATCGCCAGATCGAAAGCCGGGAATCTCTTTTTTTCGAGCCGGATGAATTCGAGTTTTCCAAGATCCTCGAGTCTCAGGTTTTCCCAGGGGAATGTCCTGATTTCAGGAAAGTACATCGAATTCATGAGCGGGAGTTTCATGTCCGCCGGCCCAAGATGGGCAAGAAACGAACCGTCCCTCATCCTTATGAGTGAATGCACTATAGACTGAGGATGTATGACGACCTTGATCGAATCCAGCCCGAAGCCGAAAAGCCAGTGCGCTTCGATTACTTCCAGAGCCTTGTTCAGAAGGTTGGCGCTGTCGACAGTCACCTTTCTCCCCATTTTCCATGTGGGATGATTCAGAACCTGCGCCACGGAAACGCTCTCGAGCTCGCGAGGATCGTTTCTTAGGAACGGGCCGCCGGAAGCGGTAAGAATCAACTCGATCGTTTCAGCCCTGTTGCCGCGAAGACATCTGGAAAGGGAAAAATGCTCGCTGTCGACGGGTATGATACTTTCCGTGCGATTCCCGACGATATCCATGACAATCCTGCCGCCCGCGACAAGGGTTTC
Organism: Candidatus Krumholzibacteriota bacterium; assembly: GCA_041309605.1. Taxonomy (GTDB): domain Bacteria; phylum Krumholzibacteriota; class Krumholzibacteriia; order Krumholzibacteriales; family Krumholzibacteriaceae; genus JALOPX01. The sequence goes on along the minus strand of JBFYZH010000103.1, from coordinate 34,786 downwards.
CTTGTTGGCCAGGGCGACCGCGCATCCCCGCTTGAGCGCCGTCACGGTCGGCCCTAGTCCCGCTATACCGACAAGAGCGTTCACGACAAGATCCGGCCTGGTTTCTTCTATGAGCGCCGTAATTCCCTCCGAACCGGTTCCACGCGATCTTGAACCGAGCGAGGCGTCCGACGAGAGCATTCTGGCCAGGTCGTCGGCATGTCCGAGCGTGAATACCGCCTCGGGAAAAAGCCTCAGCTGCCGCCCGAGTTCATCGATGTTGCTGCCGGCCCCAAGACCTGCTATTTCAATATCGCTCCGCCCGGCGCATGCGATCTCCAGCGCGGCCTTTCCTATTGAACCTGTCGATCCGAGTATGACGACCCTTTTCAAGGCAAACCGTGCTTTCAGCCAAGAATAAAATATTTCATCGAATAGTATATTATCGGCGCGGTAAAAAGAAGTGAATCAAACCTGTCGAGAACCCCGCCATGCCCCGGTATAGTGCCTGATGAATCCTTTATCCTGACGTCCCTCTTGAGCATTGATTCCACAAGATCGCCCAGCTGGCCTATGACTGAACAGACAAGGGCCAGGATGCATGCCTCGATCACGCCGAGGAAAGGGGTCAGCGCCGCCCTAACGATCATTATTCCCGCCAGGGAAAAGACCGCGCCTCCGATCGCGCCTTCCACCGTCTTTCCCGGAGAGATTCCCGGGGCCAGCTTGTGCCTGCCGATCAACCGCCCGACGACGTACGCCCCCGTATCGTAACACCACGTCAGAGCGAACGCCATCACCACGAAACCGAATCCCGCCGAATAATCGAGCCCCACGAGATGCGGCAGTTCCCTGAGCAGGACCAGATGGCTTCCGAGCCATGCGACATAGAACACACCGAAAACAGTCACCGAGATGTGATAAACGGCCAGTCCTTTTTCCTTTCTTGCCAGTTCCATGACCATTATGCCGATAAATATGATGCTAAGAAGAAAATTCGCGTATATTCCGTGCTGGAAAAAAATGTACCAGGGAATCGCGATGCCCGAGATGATCCCTATAGTCTTGTAGGGCGAAAGCCCCTTGTTTTCCATCATTCCGTAAAATTCGTAAAGCCCGACAAGAATGATAAGGTCGATCAGAACCAGATAGTAAAGGCCGCCTCTTCTTGCAATCACGAGCAGGCACGGAAGGAATATCGCGGCCATCAAAAGGCGTCTGGGAAGGGAATCGGTATTCCTTTCCGCTGTGGATGTGGCGCAAACCTGATCGTCCGACCTATCCATGTCTCTCCACGCCGGTTTTCTTGATTCCGCCGAATCTTCTTTCGCGTCCCATATAATCCCTGATCGCCGTTAAAAGATGCTCTTCCCTGAAATCGGGCCACAGAACGTCTGTTACGAATATCTCGGAATAGGCGATCTGCCAGAGAAGAAAGTTGCTTATGCGAAGTTCCCCGCTGCTCCTGATCAAGAGATCCGGATCGGGAAGATCGGGCGAGTAAAGGTATTCCCTGAACGTTTCCTGATCGATCGATTCGGGCTCCATTTTTCCGGCCAGCACGTCCATGGCCAGTTTTCTGGCCGCGTCGGCGATCTCGGCCCGACCGCTGTAACTGAGGCAGAGATTCAATATCATTCCGTCGTTCGACGCAAGCCTGTCGATCGAATCCTGAAGGGACCTCATCGTGATGCCGGACAAAAGATCGAGCCTTCCCATGGCCCTGAGCCGGATATTGTTCTGTTCGAGCTCCAGGTATTCCGTTTTCAGCACCTTCCTGAGGAACGACATTAGTCCCTCCACTTCCCTTCTGGGTCTCTGCCAGTTTTCCAGCGAAAAGGTATACAGGGAAAGCACCGGAATACCTAGCCGGGCGCATGTCCTGACCACAGTCCTGACCGATTCCTTGCCCGCCCTGTGTCCCGCTATCCTCGGCAATCTTCTTTTCCTGGCCCACCTTCCGTTTCCGTCCATAATTATGGCTATATGACCCGGAAGTCCCGGCTTGTTCTTCAATTCCTCTATTTCCCTGTCAATTTCGTCGCTCATGAGTCCCCTGAAGGCACCTCGGCCGCGCACTAGAATTCCATGATTTCTTTTTCTTTCACTTCGCAGACCACGTCGATTTCCTTTATCGAATTGTCGGTCATTTCCTGGATTTTCTTCTGGTAACGGTGAAACTCGTCTTCAGGAACCTCGTGGCTCTTTTCGAGCTTCTTGAGTCTCTCGTTCGCATCCCTGCGTACGTTCCTTATGGCTATCCTGCCTTCTTCGATAATGTGCTTCACGGTTTTTACGAGCTCATGCCTTCTTTCCTCGGTCAGCGTCGGAACGGGGATCCTTATGAAATTGCCGTCGCTCTGGGGATTCAATCCGAGATTTGAGGACAGTATTGCCTTGACGATCTCCGCGGCAAGGTTTTTCTCCCACGGTTGTATGGTCATCAGCCTTGCATCCGGTATGGCGATGTTGGCGATCTGTTTCAGAGGGACCATCGAGCCATAGTAATCGACCTTAATATTGTCGAGGAGAGTGGACGACGCCTTGCCCGTGCGTACCGAGGCCAGTTCCGCCTCGGCAGTCTCGATGGATTTTTTCATATGTTCCCCGGCTTCGAAAAGAATCGCTTCCACATTATCCATAAAATCGCCTCCTCACTTGACCAGTGTCCCGATTTCCTCTCCTGTCAGCACTTTTTTCAGGTTTCCTTTTTCCCTGATGTTGAAAACGATGATCGGTATGTTGTTATCCCTGCACAGGGCCACCGCCGTGCCATCCATGACTCTCAAGTCGTCCCTGAGCACCTCCGAGTAACTCATCTCCTTCAGCATCGAGGCTCCCGGATTATGAACGGGATCCCTGTCGTATATCCCCTTGACCTTGGTCCCCTTGATAAGGACATCGGCCTCGATCTCGGCGGCTCTGAGCGCGGCGGCCGTATCGGTCGTAAAATAGGGATTGCCCGTTCCTCCGGCCAGGATCAGGATCCTTCCCTCGGTCAGATGCATCAAAGCCATTCTCCTTATGAATCTTTCCGACACCTGCCCGACGGCAAAAGGAGTCATGACACGGGCGTCCACACTCATCTGTTCAAGAGCTCCCTGAAGTGCGAGTGCATTTATCACGGTCCCCAGCATCCCCATGTAATCGGCGGAAATCCTGTGGACCGTTTTTCCGCTCAGCAACGATCCGCGAAGAATATTCCCCCCGCCCACGACCACTGCGATCTGCGCGCCGGTATCGTGAGCTTCCTTAAGTTCCTTCGCGAAATCCTCGACCATATCGAGATTGATGCACTGTTCCACCCCCCCGAACACCTCGCCGCTCACCTTGAGAAGCAGTTTTTTTATCTCCGGACGCTGTCCCATCAGCCCTCCTTCCATAAAAAAGCGCAGGAGCCGAGAGCCTCCTGCGCCGGATGTTTCGCACTACGGTTGTATGTCTGACATTCTTCCGTTCAGGATATTTCCTCTCCCAGCTGAAAACGGACGAAACGCTTCACGACAATGTTCTCTCCAAGTTTTCCGATGGTCTCTTTTATAAGATCCTCTATCGTGATCTTGTCGTCCTTTATGAATGGCTGCTCTAGAAGGACTGATTCATGGTAGAACTTTTCGAGCTTGCCTTCAATGATTTTATCAAGAACCTTTTCCGGTTTTCCCGACTGCAGGGCCTGGTTCCTGAAGATCTCCTTCTCGCCGGCCAGAATTTCAGCGGGTATCTGTTCGCGAAGCACAACCATCGGGTTTGCGGCGGCAACCTGCATGGCCAGATTCCTTCCCAGTTCTATAAAATCCGCGGTTCTGGCGACGAAATCCGTCTCACAGTTCAGTTCCACAATTACGCCCAGTTTTTCATTGCTGTGGATATAGGAAAATATCTTTCCCTCGTTCGCGGCCCTGTGAGCGCGCTTGACGGCGGACGAAAGGCCTTTTTCCCGAAGGAATTTTACGGCTTCCCCGATGTCACCGTCCGCCTGCTGCAGGGCTTTTTTACAATCCATCATCCCCGCATTGGTCATTTCCCTGAGTTCCTTGACTAGCTTGGGTGTAATATCCATCTATCTTTCCTCCGAACCGGTTTTATCCTTATTCCTTATCGGGAGCGCCTTCCGGTTCCTGTGTATCAGACAATTCCTTTTTCAAAGGCGTCTTCTTTTCCTTTTCCTCGGAAACCGGTTTCTTTCCCTTTTTATCGAGAAAATCCTTGTTCTTTAAATAACTCGATCTTCCCTCTATGATCGCGTCGGAGAGGGTCTTGGTAAAAAGTTTGATCGATCGGATGGCGTCATCGTTGGCGGGAATCGGCAGATCGACTTCTTCAGGATCGCTGTTGGTATCCACGAGTCCGATCAGGGGTATTCGGAGTTTTCGTGCTTCCTGTATCGCGATCGCTTCCTTCTTGGTGTCGAACACTATTATGCAGGAAGGCATCCTGTCCATCTTACGGATGCCGGAAAGCACCTTGAGAAGCTTCTGTTTGCTCTTCTCCAGATCGAGACGCTCCTTTTTCGAAAGCAGTTCGATCCTGCCGTCCTTTTCCATCGCTTCTATATTATCGAGCTTGTTCACGCTCTGGCTGATCGTCTTGAAATTGGTCAGCGTCCCTCCAAGCCATCGTTCGTTGATGTAATACATGTCGCATCTTTCGGCGTCTTCCTTCACGCTATCCTTCGACTGGCGTTTTGTTCCGACGAAGAGAATCGTCTTGCCTTCCGCGGCGATATCGACAAGCATTTTGTACGCTTGTTCGAGTTTTTCGAGAGTTTTATGCAGATCGATGATGTAGATGCCGTTCTGTTCTTTGTAGATGAAAGGTTTCATCTTCGGGTTCCAGCGCCTGGTCTGGTGCCCGAAATGCACACCTGCCTCAAGCAGATCCTTGGTCTGGACTTCCACTGTTCACTCCTTCTGGTTGATCCGCCACCCCTTCATTCCACCGGCCCTCTCCCTCGCGGGACACCATGGGCCGAAAAGGGATGTGTGAAATAGACGGCCTTATCGTTTGGAGAATTGGAATTTCTTCCTTGCTCCGGGCTGTCCGTACTTCTTGCGTTCCTTTTCCCTCGGATCCCTCGTCAGGAATCCTCCTGATTTGAGAACCTTCTTGTGGGATTCGTCCTGGAGAAGGATCGCCCTTGCTATGCCGAGACGGATAGCACCCGCCTGCCCGGAAGTCCCTCCTCCCTTTACGGTCGCCTTGATGTCGAATTTCATCTCGGTGTTGGTGACGTTGAGAGGCTGTCTAACGAGCAGGGAAAGGCTTTCCCTCATCATGTAATCGTTAAGGGATTTCCCGTTCACAACGATGCTTCCCTTTCCCTCGCAAAGGTAGATGCGGGCGACGGATGATTTCCTTCTTCCGACAGCATGAAATACTTCTTTTGTCAATTTTTCACCTCCCTCCCTGATGGTTATGAAATAAGGGAAAATTTGTCGATAAATGATTCAGCCCCCGCTAGAACTCCAGCGGCTGCGGCATCTGGGCTTTATGCGGGTGTTCCGCGCCTGCATAAACCTTCAGCTTCTTTAGAAGCCTTCTGCCGAGTTTGTTGTGCGGGAGCATCCCCTTTACCGCGTTGGTGACCGCAAATGTGGGGTCCTTTTCCATTTTGTCCTTAAGGTTTGTCAGTCGTAGCCCGCCGGTATACCCGGTGTAAGACCAATAGATCTTGTCCTCTTTCTTGTTTCCCGTCAAGTGGATACGCGAAGCGTTGACGATGACGACAAAGTCACCGATATCCATATGGGGAGCATAACCCGGTTTGGTCTTTCCTCTTAGCACTGAAGCTACCCTTGTCGCCAGCCTTCCCAGAGTTTTTCCGCTTGCGTCTACAACATACCAGTTTTTCTCGAATTCCCCTGGTTTCAGCATCGTGGTTTTCTGCATTAGTGATCCTCCAAAAAAGCGCACTCCGCCCCGTAAATTAAGTAACCAAATATAAACGGCATCCCCTGCTCTGTCAAGTTTCTTTAAATAATTATTCAGTAATAATTTAATCGACTGCCGCCCATCAACCGGTGATTCCCGTTCAGCCGGCGCGGCCGACAAGCCGCCGGATTTTTTCCCCGAAGGGCGGGTATACGATACCTTTTTCCGTGATGAAGGCCGTCACAAGTTCTGCCGGAGTGACGTCGAATGCGGGATTATAGATGCGGGCTCCTTCAGGCGTCACTCTAATTCCATTAAAATATATCAGTTCCGCCTGTGCGCGATGTTCGATTGGTATCGATTCTCCGGAAACGGTACAGGGATCGAATGTGGACAGAGGCGCGGCTACATAGAATGGCACACCGAACCTCCCGCACAGGACAGCCACCCCAAGGGTTCCGATCTTGTTGGCCGTATCCCCGTTTGACGCGATCCGATCGGCTCCCGTGATCACCGCGTCGATCATTCCCGACGATATCAGTGAGGCGGCCGCATTGTCGCACAGTACGGTAACATCTATCCCGTTCTTTAAAAGTTCCCAGGCGGTCAGCCTTGCTCCCTGAAGAAGCGGCCTGGTTTCATCTGCATATACATGGATATCCATTCCGCGCTCATGGGCCGAGTAGATCGCTCCGAGAGCCGTTCCGTACCCCGCCGTGGCAAGTCCGCCCGCGTTGCAGTGCGTAAGCACAGACATCCCGTCACGCAACAGAGCGGCCCCGTTATCCCCTATTCTTTTTTCGCTATCAAGCTGTTCTTCGTGTATCCGGAAAGCCTCTTCGGCGGTTCTGGCGCACAACCGTGAAAAATCATCGCGATTTTCATCCGCCACCTTTATCATCCTGTCCACGGCCCTGGAGAGGTTGACGGCAGTCGGTCTTGTGGCGACCAGCTTCGCCGCCGCATCATGCAGTCCCTCGACTGCGCTCCCGGGGTCGACACCGACGGCGCGGATTCCGGCGATACCTTTTCTCCTGTCGAAGAAAAAACCCGCATGCTCTCGAACCGAACTCTTCAGGAAATTCTCCAGAGTCAGCAGCACGCCGTAGGCCGCCGCTATGCCGATGGCCGGAGCACCCCGCACGCGCATCGACATTATCGCCTCTATCACCTCGTCCGTACCAGACATCCTGAGGATCTTTTCTTCCGATGGAAGAGCGGTCTGATCGATAATGACCACCTTCCCTTCGATATAGTCGACAGTCTCCAGAATCATCGCAAGGTCACTCCCCGATGACGTTGACATGGACCTTTCTGTTCCTTGGTCTCACGTCGAATTCGAGAAAAACCACCTGCTGCCACGTGCCGAGGACAAGCCGCCCTCCGGAGACGGGGATGGTCATCGAAGGGCCGATCAGGGCCGATCGAAGATGGGAAAATCCGTTTCCGTCCCCCCATGTGGCATCGTGCCTGTAGGTGACGTTCGATGGTATGATACCCTCCAGGAATTCGGGCAGATCCCTGGCAAGGCCGGGCTCGTATTCCATCGTGGTTATCGCGGCAGTGGATCCGGGAACGATCACGCTCAGCTGCCCGGTCAGCACGCCGCTCTCCAGGACCGTTTCGTTGAGATACCCCGTAATATCCTTGATCGACCCGCTACCTTCCGTGGGAAAACCGAACTCTTTCTGGAATGTCTTCATTTCCTCGCTCCCACTGTTACACCTGGCCCGATTCGGCTTCAAGTCTTCTGAACATTCTGAAAAGTCTCGAGACGGGGAGCCCGACCACGTTAAGATAGTCCCCGTCGATCTTCTCTATAAAGATCGAGGCATGCCCCTGTATCGCGTACGCTCCCGCCTTGTCGAGAGGTTCATCCATATCGCAGTAAATCGCGATTTCCCGCCCGGTCAGTTTCCTGAAATAAACGCCGGTGCTCTCGACCTCCACGTACGTGCGGTCCGGCGGGGCGACAAGAGCCACACCCGTGATGACATCGTGCCGTTTGCCTGAAAGCGCTTTCAGCATCGAGGCCGCCTCTTCCCGGCCTGAAGGTTTGCCGAGCACCTTCCCGTCGCAGACGACCACGGTGTCGGCGGCTATTATCGTTTTTAAAGGCCGCTTTTTTCGAACCTCGCCCGCCTTCAGTTCGGCCAGCAGCGCCGCCGCCCTTGAAGGATCGGTCCAGATCATTTCGTCCTCACGCACGTCGGCGGGCAGCACCTCGAATTCGAACCCGAGATCCGACAGTATTTCCCTGCGCCTCGGCGAAGCCGACGCGAGGACCAGCCTTTCCTGTACCCGGGAAGAAAGAAACGGATTCATCGTCATCCCCTCTAAGGGTGCAAGCCTTTCAGGCCGCTGTGCCGTCCCGGTCGATGATCAGCGTCACGGGGCCGTCGTTCACCAGCCTGATTCTCATATGGGCGCCGAATACCCCCTCCGAGACCCTCGGATAGTACGCTCCGAGCATCTCGACGAATCTCCTGTAAAGCCTGAACGCTTCTTCCGCCGGAGCGCTGTCCGCGTAGTCCGGACGCCTGCCCTTTCCGCAGTCCCCGAAAAGCGTGAACTGTGACACCACAAGTACCTCTCCGGAAACCTCGGGCACCGAAAGATTCATCCTGCCGTCCGCGTCGTCGAAGATTCTCAGTTCCAGGCATTTTCTGGCGATCCAGTCCAGCTGCGCATCGGAATCCCCTCTCCTGAATCCGGCCAGTACGACGATACCGCCGCCGATCGAAACGATTCTTCGACCTTCGACCTCCACCGCCGCTTCGGACACTCTCTGGACGACTACTCTCATGGTTTCCTCTCCGCCTGCCCGGAAAAACGGATCCTGACGACCTGGATCTGCGGCTCTTCCCTTCCCTGCCATTTGTTTTTCCTCAGGTTCGCTAGGACCTCTATGCTCTTTCCGGCGAGATCGACGGGATTCCACGCCCTGCCGAGCGAAAACCCGATAAGATCCCGGATCGCTCCGGAATCGTCACTGACCCTTATTTTCAGATGGTCGTTTCCAACTATCCTGCTTTCCCCAAGCACCTTCAGACCTTCTATCAGCAGCAGCGGCTCCTCGTTTCCAGGACCGAACGGACTCATTTTCTCTATCATGTCGATCAGTTCCAGGTCACATTGTCCGAGGGTCATGCCGGCATCGAACAACACTGGACGGTGATCTTCGTACCGCTCCAGTATCTCTCCGACGACCCTGTCGAACATCCTGGTGAAATCAGGAATATTTTTTTCCGGAAGAGTGAACCCGCCGGCTTCGCGATGGCCTCCGTAAACCGTCAGGTACCTGGAACAACTTTCCAGGACCTCCTTGACATTCACAACTCCGGCCGACCTGGCCGAGCCCTTGCCGAAATCGTCCTTCACGGCGATGAGGACGGATGGAAGATTATACCTTTCCGCGAGGCGGGCCGCTCCTATTCCGACCACTCCCTCGTGCCACGACCTCGAAGAAAACACAAGAGCGTTCGGTTCATCCTTCTTCAGCACTACATCCGCAAGATAGCAAGCCTCTTCCGTAACAACGGCATCGAGGGATTTTCTCCTTGAATTGATATCCTCAATCCTTCCCGCGATGGCCGCCGCTTTCACGCCGTCATCGGTCACAAGGAGTTCCACTACGTCCCGGGCGCTACCCACCCTGCCTGGGGAGTTCAGCCTTGGAATGATGGTAAAGCAGACCTGTCTCGCAGAAAACCCGCTGACCGGCAGATTGCTCTCCCTCTGAAGCGCGGAGAATCCGGGATGACCCCACCCGGCGAGCTTTTTCAACCCGAGCGAAACGAATATCCTGTTCTCGTCCTGCAGGATTGAATAGTCGCCGAGAGTTCCGACAGCCACGTAATCGAGCAGATTTTCGAGTCCCAGATCGGCCCCCATCAGCATCTCGAGCGCCTGGAGCAGCTTGAATGCGACACCGACTCCCGCCAGCTCCGTGAACGGATATTTTTCCGTGGGAAGTTTTGGATTTATGAACGCGTCGGCCCTCTGGATCCTTGTCGCAATCTCGTGATGGTCGGTTATTATGGTTGCGACCCCTCGTTCGGCGAGGTAAGAAACAACCTCGTCGTCGCTCGAGCCGCAATCCACGGATATTACGAGACCGAGCCCCGCCTCCAATCCACGCTCCATGACCCTCTTTGCAAGACCGTATCCGTCCTTAGCCCTGTCAGGCACGAAAAAATGCACATCGGCGCCGAGACCGCTGAGAACCCTGAAAAGCAGTGCCGTGCCCGAGATTCCGTCGGCGTCGTAATCGCCGTGTATCAGGATCCTCTTGCCTTCCCTCACCGATCCTGCAAGAAGCGATGCCGCTTTTTCCATCTCTGAAAAGAGAAACGGGTCGTGAAGGTCGCAGAACCGCGGTTCGAGGAATCTCCGGGCATCCTCAACCGTACCGATCCCCCTGTTCACGAGGAGCCGGGCCTGAAGTTCAGAGATGCCGAGCCCTTCCTCCAGGGTTCGATTGACAGCAATCCTGTCATCACGGAGTATCCATGATGCCATCCGGGGCCTCTTCTCCGATTGATGAATAGCGGTAAAGCAGACTTGTAAGCCGGATTCTGTACCCGTCCTCATCGAACGGGCAGTGATCATTTATCTGGGACCGGTGTTACCACCGGACTCGATCGACCTACCCGAGAGTCAGGCGAAACGGGCCGTTTCTCCTCTTCTATTTGGTCTTTCACCGGGTGGGGTTTACCTAGCTATCGCCGTCGCCGGCGATACTGGTGAGCTCTTACCTCGCCTTTTCACCCTTACCCTCCCCTGCGGGAAGGCGGTATATTTTCTGTGGCACTTTCCTTGGGGTCACCCCCACTGGGCGTTACCCAGCACCCTGCCCTGTGGAGCCCGGACTTTCCTCGGACGCCGCAAGCGCCCGCGATCACCCCGTCTGCTTTACCGCGATCAATAAAACATGCAATCGCAATATACCACAACCCGCCGGCCCGGTCAAAGGAATGGGACCGTTCCAAGGATCGACTTACCTATAAATCCGATTTCCGTATTGAAAAAGGTGAGCGGCCGTCCACCTGATCCCGGGTACGGATTCAGGCGGTGATTCCGTCGTTCAGGACTTCGCAGGCCAGTTTATCCGCGTCCCGGTTCAGGTCCCTGATAACGTGTTCATATCCGACACGCTCGAAAAAGGAAGCAGCCCTTCGGGCCTCTTCGGCCAGTTGCCCAAGCCGGTTATTTCTGATTTTGTATTCACCCTTCATCTGTTTTACGACAAGCTCCGAATCCAGCCGCATGACGACCCTGCGCGCTCCCATTTCGACAGCCAGTTTCAGGCCCAGGATCAGGCCCCTGTATTCGGCCTCGTTGTTAGTGGCCGTCCCGAGTGCCATGGATCTGGAAGCGAGCTTTTCCCCGGAGGCCGAGAACGCTACCGCCGCGGCGGAGGAAGGCCCGGGATTTCCCCTGGAAGCTCCATCCGTGTGAATCGTCAGCGTATCCCGCTCATGACCGCGACCATTCTTCTCACGGCCGCCGGGAATTCCCGGACTATCCGGAAAGTCGCCGCGCGGGAGAGAATCGGCAAAACTCAGCAATTTCTCCCGGCATTCATCGAACGACCGGAATCCGGAGTCGATGCAGGCCCTGCGCGGGTCCATTCCCTTCTCGAGAAGGGTCATGAAAGCAACGAGTCTGTCCATAGTTACACGGTTGCCGTCAGTACGACGGTTCTTCCTTGTAAAAGACCAGGATTCTCCCGCAGACCTCACATATGATAATCGTATCGTTTTTCCTTATTTCATGAGCTTTCTGCGGCGGAACCCTTGAATGGCACCCCTGGCATATGTCCCCGACGAGGTTCGCGACCCCCGAATCACCCTTTGCCTCATTTATCCTTTCATAGAGGCGCTTCACCTTTCCAGAGAGATTCGGAAGAATCCTTGACTTTTCATCCTCCAGCCTGATCAACAAATCGCGGTTTCTGGCGATTTCTTCTTCCAGTTTTCTTTTTTCATCTATCAGCGCGTTCTTATCGTTGTCTATCTTCCGCTGAATTTTCTCAAGTTCCCTGGCCCGCTCCGCCATCTGGTCCAGTATGGTCAGTATTCTTTCCTCTTCCTTGTCAACGAGGCTTTCCAGGTAATCAATTTCATGCCCCATAGCCTTGAATTCCTTGGGATCGATGAATTTCGCGCGGGCAATCTTCTTCTGTGCGATATTTTTATTCTGGGCATCGATTTTATCGAGGAGTTCCTTTTTCTCGGCTTCAAGAGCCGAAACCGCGTCGCGATTTTCGGAGAACTGTTTGTCCATCTTATAAATATCGGAGTCCACTATCGCTATCCTGCTTGGGGCGGTTTCGATTAATCTCCTTTTCCTCTGTATATCTTCATCCTTCCGGACGATCAGGATAAGGTACTGGATATCCTCTTCGGCAGAAACCATCTCACCTTCCCTTTCTTTTTTAAAAAAAAGATGCTTCCCGTTGAGGGAAGCATCTTTATAGACTCCGCATAAGGTAAACCCCTGCGTTCCGTTCGTGTTGTTTTAGACATCGTTTCGTTACGTCCAACATTCATCCCATCGATCGACGCCTGGGAAAAAACAAAGTGAGGAGCCATTTTATTTTAAAACGAAAAAACAGTCAAGCCTTTTTTTCGCATGATAATAATTACTGGTGTTCTTCAGCCTGCAGGACATCGATCAGATCGGTTACGTCATATGCAAATTCCTTCAGAGACCAGTTCTCCCCGCCATCCGTCGTCGACATTACTATCGAATACTTGTAAGTCCTGCCCGCAATCACCTCATTCCTTCCTCGCCCTGTTACCCAGCCTGTCGCGGCATCGAGAAAAAAGACGCCTCTGAGGTCGACGATCCTGTCGTCGGAGGGAGTGACATCCGTCCATATCGTACCGCCGTCCGAGGTTTTAAGTATCGTATTGCTTCCGACGGCATATCCGGTCCGGCCATCGAGGAAATCGAACTCTCTTACCGTCGCGGTCTCCCTCTGAACGAACCAGCTGTTACCGCCATCCGTGGTCTTCATTATTACTCCGCCGCCCGCCCATCCCGTATCGGCATCCTGGAACTCCACGGTCAGCACAGCCCGGAGAATGGAGGCGTTTGAACCCTCGACGGCCCTCCAGTTGATCCCGCCGTCATCGGTCCTGTAAAGAAGCCTGGGGTCCGGGTCGGTCCACTTGCTTCCCAGAAGAAATCCCGTACTGCAATCTACGATGCTCATGTTCCAGGCTCCCCTCGCCGGCACGACCGGAAGCCAGTTGTTTTCCCATAAATCGCCACCGTCTGCGGTGACGTAGACCCCCTGGTATCCGAGCACAAAACCGTGATCGAGGTCCCTGAATTCTATCTTGAAAAAATCGTCCTCCTGAGAATGAGCCGGGAACAGCCTCCCCTCCCACGTCCTGCCGCCATCGGCGCTGCTGTACAGATTCCCCCCCCTGCAGATCAGCCATCCGCAATCCGTATCGAGGAAAGTGACGCTCCTGATATCCCTGTCTTCAAGACTCGCTGCTTCCCAGGCCTGCCCGCCGTTTACCGTTAAAAGAAGAGTTCCCTGCTGCCCGACCACCCAACCGTGATCTTTGTCGATGAAAAAGATATCGTTCGCGTAGCACAGAAGGCTCTGGATCTCGACAGGCTCCACGGGTACCACCGGGCTTGTGTCGGAGCATGAATGAATTTCGAAGTAAATGAACAGGATTATCATCAGGGCTAAGAGCACGCTGCGTCTGAATTGCATTTTGACCCCCGGCTTTGCAAAAACAGGAGCGGCAGACCCCGGCTGCCCGTCTCCCCACGTGATTATCTGGCTTCTAACAAATTATCATATAATAAATTAACTGGTCCCGACTCCCACAGGCCGGCCGCCGGAAGGATAATATCGGGAACAATGGGTAAGAACAGGCAATCTTCCTGCCGAAACCCCGGCGAGCAGGTAAAATGCATGTACTATCGAAGATCATCCGGCGTCATGTTCCATAGCACGAACCAGTCCCCCGGGCCTCGTCTTTCAAGGCAGGTCACCTGTGACATGTGGAAGGAGCTGCCGGTCCTTCCGGTCATCCTCCCGACCATGCGGGCCATGAAAGGCATATGCCCCACGAGCATGGTATCCGAGGTTCCATTTTCGACGAAATCGATCCATCCGCCCGTGTCGTCGTAAGGCATAAGTCCCGGGGCCTCCTCCACGCTCTCCGTGAGATCCAGTGCACGAGCGATGATCTCGGCTGTCTGCCGGGCGCGGAGTTTTCCGCTGTGGTAAATCCTTTCGGGCGCGACCGTGCCGCTTTCAGACATCCTTCCGGCCACGAGCAGAATGTCGTCGATCCCCTTTTCCGACAACGGTCTTTCGGCGTCCTTATCAGGATCTGCCGGCGTGGCATGGCGCACAAGATAAACTTTCATGACCCATCCGTTCGCCGTGAAACATTTCCGTAGATCGAAAAATAACCGCCTGAAAAGGAAAACCCGCCCGATGGAATCCGGGCGGATCATCCGATTTATCTGGTGGGCCCACCAGGATTCGAACCTGGGACCGACCGGTTATGAGCCGGGGGCTCTACCGCTGAGCTATGGGCCCTGTGGAACGAATGCCGCCAAACGGCATCCAATCTAACATCCTGCGGTGCTGCGCACAAACATTTTTTAATCAAACGTCTATGTAACCCTTAAGTTTTCTGCTTCGGCTGGGATGCATCAATTTACGAAGAGCTTTTGCCTCGATCTGCCTGACCCTTTCACGAGTCACTTTGAAGATCGTACCGACCTCCTCAAGCGTTCGGGGAGTTCCGTCACCGAGACCGAATCTCAACCTCACCACTTTCTCCTCCCGCGGCGTCAGCGTGGCTAGAACTCTCGCAACCTGGTCCTTCAGCATCGAGTGCGCAGCTGTCTGGTCGGGGGAAGAAGCCCCCGTATCCTCTATGAAGTCACTCAGATTGCTGTCGTCGTCCTCCCCGATGGGGCGGTCCAGCGAGATGGGCTCCATGCTGGCCTTCATCACGCTCTTTACCTTGCCCACGGGATAATCCAGACGAAGCGCGACTTCCTCGGGGGTCGGTTCACGTCCGAATTCCTGAATAAGCTTTCTCTGCGTCCTGGAAACCTTGTTAATCGCCTCGATCATATGGACCGGCACGCGGATTGTCCTTGCCTGATCGGCAATAGCCCTGGTTATCGCCTGTCTTATCCACCATGTGGCGTAGGTACTGAACTTGTATCCCTTCCTGTAATCGAACTTGTCGACGGCGCGCATGAGACCGCTGTTCCCCTCCTGGATGAGATCGAGGAACTCAAGGCCGCGGTTCGTATATCTTTTGGCGATCGAGATAACGAGCCTCACGTTCGCCTCGATCATCTCCTGTTTCGCCTGTTCCGCCTTTCGCTCGCCGAATTTAATATCCCTGACGATCTTTTTCAGCTGATCGTACTGGACATTTTCCTTCTTCTCTAAGTTCTTGATCTGTTTTTCAAGATTCTTGAGTTTCGAATCGAAATCTTCCAGGTTCTCGGCGGTCCACCTGATCTTCTTCGTCGGGTTCTTTTTCCTGTTACTTCTGCTCATGCATATACCAAGCGCCTCCCTCACCTCGTCGCTCGTCATCCCGATGAACTTTTCATATTCCGTGATCTCTTTTTTGTGTTTCTCGAGTCTTCTGAGGGTATCCTTCACCACCCCGACGATCCTTTCCATCTGCGTCGGATGAAGGTTTATTTTCGAATACTCGGATTTCAGTTTCCTGTTGTTCTCTTCAAGAAGTCTCGTCAGTTCCGCGATCCTTTTCTTACTGACCCTTTTTCTCAGTTCGTTTCTCAGATCGTTGGTTTCTTCTCTCAATTTGATAATCTTGTTGAGAATACCGATATATTTCTTCTGCTCCTTGACTCCCGAATAATGCGGGTGCAGTCCTCCCGTCTCCAGCTGAACCACATCCTCGAGCTTCAATTCTTCCTTTTCCATTTTCTCGACGAAGCCCCTGAGTTCATCGGTCATCATATTAAGACTGTAGACGGCCCATGAGACCTTGCTGTTACCCGATTCTATCCTCTTGGCGATATCTATTTCGCCTTCCCTGTCCAGCAGAGGAACCTTGCCCATTTCGCGCAGATACATCCGCACCGGATCGTCGTATCGGACACCCGTGCTCATTGTCTCTTCGGATTTCTTGGCGTCCCGCTGTTCTCTCTTTTTCTGCGCATCTATCTTCATACGGGCCAGGCCGTGGGTATCGAAATATTCTATGTTCTCCTCACTCAGACGTATGTACAATTCATCGAGATACTCCGGGTCGAAATCCTCCCCGATGATCGAAGCGATCTCCTCGTTCAGGACATAACCCTTGTCCCTGCTGAGCTTCTTGATATCGGCCAGCAATTTATCCATCTTACCGAGATCCATCAGACCGATCATCCTCCTTGATTCCCAGTTTCTTGTATTCTCTCGCGATTTTTCGGTATGCTTCGGCTATTTCGAGTTCCTCCGTGGAACCTTTACCGTCATTCTGTTGCTGAAGTTCGCCGATCCGCTTCCTCATCTCGGCCATCTCGCCGCGTAAAGCCGCCTTCTTTACCCAGACAAGGGTATCGTCCAGCATCTCGAGGACCGGTCCTGGTTGCCTGTCCATCAGAGCAATCTCGCTCGCCAGCTTTGAAAGCTCAGGATCAGTGATAGCCCCTATAAAGTCGGGACTTCGTATATCAATGTTCTTTTTCAGTGCCAAGTCAAGAGCTTTATAGTATTTCCTGAAAAGCTCCCCCTCGAAATCCTCTTCCATGAGATTTTCCAGTATCGTCCTGGCGTAATCCGTCTCTTCGAGCGCAAGCCGCAGCAATTCTTTCTGTATCTGTTCTCTTTTACTTCGGACGGGCCGGTCGCGCTCCCCCTTTGCAGATGATCTTTTGTTCCCTGATTTCAGTCCCGCTCTCAACACATCGGCGGGAATATCGAAAAGACCTGATATTTCCTGGAGAAGCACATCCCTGGCGACGGCATCCCCGATTCGCGAAACGGACTCGAGCAGGTGGGCAATTACCTGACTCCTTCTATACGCGGTTCTTGGCCCTTTTTCCGCTTCTCCCTTCAGATAGCTAAAATAATCAGGAGCAGAACGCATCAGGCCACGTAACGCATCTGCTCCTCTTTTTCTGACAAGACTGTCAGGATCCTCACCGTCAGGCAGTACCACTATCTGAATATCGAAGTTATCTACGAGAAACCGGTCGGCGGCCCTTACTGCCGCCTTTATACCCGCCCTGTCTCCATCATTGACAATATATACATGTTTTGTGTATCGTGCAAGAAGCTTGGATTGCTCTTCTGTCAGAGAAGTACCGCACACGGCGGCAACGTTCTCTATTCCATTAACAACCAACATCAAATAATCTATGTAACCCTCAACTATTACTGCAGATCGAGCTTTCCTTATTTCATCTCTTGATTGGTTCAACCCATACAGGATCCTGCTTTTTGAATAGATTGGACTTTCCGGAGAATTTAGATATTTTGGCTCCGATCCGTCCATGACCCGCCCCGCCATGGCCACCATCCTGTTGGATATTGAGGATATCGGAAAAATGATCCTGTTCCTGAAATAATCCCTGAATCCACTCCCGCCCCTGCTTCTATGCGCGAGATTCAGTTCCAGTAGTATCTCGCGGGATATCCCCGCCGAGATCGCGGACCTGTAGAAAACGTCCCATCCGGAAGGAGCGAATCCTATGGCTAAACGATCGATGATCTCCCCGCCGATACCCCTGTTTTTAAGATACTCCCTGGCTTTTCCCGCATCGGGACTATCCCTGAGAATCTTTCGATAGAACTCACCGGCATACTCCATCGCCTCATAATAGGGATCGAGTTTCTGTTTATCTTCCCCCCCTTGAATAAATTTCTCCACATCAACGCCAAGTTCGGAAGCCAGTTTTCTGACCGCTCCGACAAAACTGACCCCCTCGTACTCCATGATGAAATTGAACGCGTTTCCACCCTTGCCGCATCCAAAGCAATGAAATATCTGTTTGTCGGGGCTTATCATGAAACTTGGAGTTTTTTCTCCATGGAAGGGGCACAGGGCCTTGAAATTCCTGCCCGATCTCTTTAGATCGAGAACGGAACCTATCACCTCGACTATATCGGTGCGTTCACGGATATCGTTTATTATACTGTCGGGTATCATTCGTTCCCCTGTCTGCGCCCCGAGTCCGAAAACGCAAACGTCAGCGTAAATTGACCACCGCGACTCCATCTCCACCGATTGCCGCTTCACCCGGATGAATATCGGCGACTCTGGAATCGTCCCTGAGCATATCGTACACGGCCTGCCGTAGTATTCCCCTGCCTATTCCGTGGATTATTCTGACGCTATCCAGCCCCCGCAGGACCGCCTTGTCGATAAACTGGTCGACCTCCTCCAGCGCCTCGGCTCTTTCCATTCCCCTGATCATAAGCTCGGTGGATACCGGTTCCGCGTCCTCCGTTTTCCATGTGACCTTCTTCCCGGATTTTTTCGCCGTTTTTTCCCCGGGACCGGACAGGTCCTCGCAGCCTGTTTCTACCCGCAATCCTCCGGGCAGTTCCACCAGAACACGCGAATTGTCCTTTACCGACAATATTCTGCCATCTCTGCCCAGGCTCTTTACCCTAACGATTCTCCCCCGCTTTATTTCCTCGGGGGCAAGTTCCGGGGGAACCTCCTTTTTAGAGAGTTCCTTTTCCAATCTCTTCCTGTTTTCCCTGAGCCGCTCTCCGGCCTTCTTTATGACGGCTTTCTCGGCCTGGGTCACCTTTATCTCCCGCACCAGTTTTTCCACTTCGATCCTGGCCGACGTGACGATATCCAGGGCTTCTTTCCTCGCATCACCAATCATACCTTCACGATTTTTCTCGAATGATTCGATCTTATCCCGGTAGTCCGAAACCAGTCTCGATAGTTCCTCATCCTTCTTCGCAAGTCCTTCCCTCTCCCGGTCAAGCAGCCTCTGCGTTTTATCGAGATGGGCAAGAAGCTGCTCGAGCATCATCGAATTCCCTTCGAGCCCCTTTCTCGCGTTCCGGATGATCCTGTCCGGGAGCCCCATCCTGGCGGCCATCTCTATACCCCAGCTTCTGCCAGGCATACCCATCTTCATCCTGAACAGCGGCTCGAAGCGTTCGTTGTCGAATTCCAGCGTGGCGTTCTCCGCTCCCTCTTTTTCGTGGGCCCACCCCTTGAGCGTGCTCAGATGGGTCGTAACGATCGTCCGGCAGCCCGTGGAAGAGAGTTCTTCGAGCAGGGCACACCCTATTGCCGCCCCCTCCTCGGGGTCCGTACCGTCTCCGATCTCGTCGATCAGGACGAGGGAATCCCTGCGAGCTAGCGAGAGTATCCTGTTGACCCTCGTTATACGCGACGAAAAAGTGCTGAGCGATTGCTCTATCGATTGATCGTCGCCTATATCGACGAACAGACTTGAGTGATCGGGTATCACCGTACCTTCAAGACATGGAACTGGAATGCCGAATCTGTCTATCAGGACGATCAGACCGACCGTTTTCAACGCTACCGTTTTTCCTCCGGCGTTCGGCCCCGAGATAACCAGCACCGAAAGCCCCGGCCGGCATTCCATATCCAGTCCCACGATTTCCCCGCGGCCGTCCTTCCCCGAAAGTTTTTTCTGGAGAAGCGGATGTCTGGCGCATCTTAAGATCATCGACTCGTCCAGGCTGTGGCCGGCTTTCGTGCACCTGTATTCAGAGGAAAAGGCGGCCTTGGCCGAAAGCAAATCCAGGGAAAGAAGCGTATCCTGGTTTCCCGACAGATCCACTCGCGCCTCGAAGACCTCCGATGTCATCTCCGCGAGGATCCTTGCCGTTTCCTTTTTCTCATCCTGATGAAGAGATTCGAGTTCGTTGTTCCTGTCGACAAAATCTAGCGGTTCTATGTAAAGCGAGGCGCCGCTGGCGCTGGCCTGGTGGACGATGCCCTTTATCCCGGCCGCTTCATTTCTTGGAAGGGATACGACATAACGGTCCCCCCTGACCGTAACGAATTCATACCCTTTTCCCTGCCCGTGTTTCGACGCAAAATCGGCGAAATCCTTTCTGAGCCTGTTGCGCAGGGAAGCAGATTGTTTCCTGATCCTGGCAAGTTCCGGGCTCGCGGTGTCCAGCACCTCGAAGTCTGGTCCGATGATTCTCATTATCTTCCGCGCAAGTTCCTTCCTTATCCTGAAGCGCGGAAGACGGCGGGAAAGAAGCGGGAGCTCCTCCCTGCGGTTTTCGACATACCGGTACACCTGATCAGCCTTGATCTCTCCCGTGGCAATCCGGAAAAGCTCCTCGCCGGTGGCGAGAACCCCCGGCACGCCGATCCTTGCCAGGTCGCTCCAGGTATCGTTCCAGTCCGAAATGGGAATACCCTCGCCGATGGAACGCAACCCGACCAGTTCGAATATTTCAGCCTGGCTTTCCTCGATCCTCGGGACGGAGTCGAGCGGCTCGGAAGAACGGATGCTTTCACCCGCGCGTTCCGATCTTGCATGGGCGGCGACAAGCTCAAGCACTAAATCCATTTCAAGTTTCCGAAAAGCGTTCACCGATTCTTCACGTATCGCCGAAGACCTGTCTTCCAAGTTCCCTCTTTTCCCCGATTTTTATGTTGGAATCGCCCGAAACACAACCCGGATGGTCAATCCCTTCCTGCAGTATTGTTCGTGCCGCCCGATTCTTCCGTCGTCTTCACGTCCGGTAGTCGCGCCTACCCTTTCGCCTCGCCGGCAGAAATACTTCGCCCGGTTCTCACGATATCTTCAAAGTCACCGCCTGAACGCGAAACAACAAGATCGTAAAGGACCGGCAGGACGGGATAGATAACTCCGGTGAAGGGATCGTCATGGATCCTTCTGTGAAAGTCATTCTTCAGAGGAAGACTCTGTATCACGACCAGTATCAGGCTTACAAGAAGCAGACCTTTGATTGCGCCGAAAATCCCGCCCATTGCGCGGTCGAACCAGCCTAGAACCGAAATCTCGAACAGCTTCCGGAGACCCGCCCCGATGAAATGGAAGATTACCAAAATACACACAAAGATCGCTAGGGCCGCCGAGACGAGGGCGATCCCGTATGAAAGGTCGAATCTACCCTCGATATAGGCCGCCAGCCGGTGGGCCAGGAAAAAGGAACCTATGAATGCTGCTATAAGCCCCAGGATCTCGAAGACCTGGCGCACCAGCCCTCTCCTCACCCCTGCGACACAGAAAAAAACCAGGACGACGCCTATGGCTATCCTTACAATAATCAATACGACCTCAGTCTTCCCGAAGAATACCTGATACTACTTTCCTGACTAGAGTTCCGTCCGCTTTTCCCTTCATCCTGGCCATCAACATACCCATCACCCTGCCCACATCGCGGGAGCCCTTGGCCCCGGTCTCCCCTATTATCTTCAAGGCTTCCGAACGGATATCTTCCTCCGACAACTGTTCGGGCAGATAGGACATGACTACTACCAGTTCCGCCTTGCTCTGCGCCACGAGGTCATCCCTTCCGCCCCTCTCGAATTCAGCAAGCGATTCCCTGCACCTGCGCGCATAGCTTCCCAGAACGGCCATCTCCTGCTCCAGCGTAAGCTCTTCGCGTTCTTCCAGTTCCGCGTTTTTAAGCGCCGTGATGAGCATTCTGATCGCGCTGGTTCTGACCTTGTCACGGGCTTTCACGGCCGATTTCAGATCTTCCTGTATTCTGCTTGTAATAACGTTTCTTTCCAATTCTTCCCCTTTGAATCTGAAGCCTTCCGCCTTGCTCCCCCCGATTCACCGGGGGCGGTTTATTAATAGCACCCGTGCCCTTAAAAGTCAATCAGGACGTTGATTTCCTGACATTGATTCACCTTCGGTCACCAACCTGAAAACCAGACAGATCGCCGCCGTCTCGCTCCTTAACCGGAATCTTCCGAGCGACAATGGTTCGGCGCCGGCTTCGGTCAGCAGCGAACGCTCCTTTCCGGACAATCCCCCCTCCGGTCCGGTGATACCCAATACCGATCCGCTTCCGGAAAAATCGCCGTGCCGCAGAGCCGCCTGACCCATGGCGTCGGCCACAAATATCTTCCGGTATCCGGGGAATAATTCCAGCAATTCCGAAAATTCCATTATAGGCGCCACTTCAGGAAACCAGGGCTGGCCGCACTGTTTACATGCCGATTCGATTTTTCTTACAAGTCTTTCATGTTTTTTCCCGGCGTCCTCACCATCCCCCTTCCATATCGACCTCTCGCAGAGATAGGGAATTATTCTCCTGACGCCGATCTCGGTACATTTTTCCGCGACAAGATCCATCCTTCCCGCCTTGATCACGGCCAGAGCCAGGTCCACCGGGAAAGGCCTCCCTATCTCCCGTTTCGATTCGATCCTCAATTCCACGGCAGTTTTCTCCAGTTTCATGACTGTCGCTTCGTACACATTTCCGCACCCGTCGAGCAGTTCCACCCTTTCCCCCACCCTTGCACGGTTGACCCGCGAAAGATGATGCGCCTCGTCGCCGGTGAGGATCGCGTCCTTCCCCTGCTCCTCCCGGCCCGAAATGATATAATAGCTCGATGTGTGCATGAACCACCCGCGAGTTACATGGACGATTTGATCAGGGACGTTGCCTGTTTTTAGATTATCACTAAAAACGGATATCCGGAATATGTTTAACTGGAATAAATCTTCTTGCCGTAACCGGGAGTCCGCGGTCCCGTTTTTTCCTCGATCTGTTCGAAGAGTTTTATCTCTTCCCTGGACAGATCCCGGGGAGTCCACGCGATCAGGCGAACGAGCTGGTCACCCTTGCCGTACCCGTGCAGCCTGGGCAGCCCTTTACCTTTCAGGCGAAAGACTTTGTGGGAATGAGTTCCGGCCGGGATTTTCAACGCGGCTTTCCCATCGAGAGTCGGGATCTCGATCTTGTCACCAAGCGCGAGCTGGGTGAAACTGACCGGAAGATCGAGGAGTATGTCGAATCCGTGCCTTTCAAAGACCGCGTCCTCGACCTCATCGATCACGATGATCAGATCTCCCGGTGGCCCCCCCCTCGGGCCTGCATCTCCCTGGCCGGACAACGTGATGTAATTTCCCGTGGAAACACCCGCCGGGATCTTCACCTCGACATTTTTGCTGCCTGAAACTCTGCCATCGCCGTTGCACTTGGGACAGGGTGAGGAGATAATCCGTCCTTCACCATTGCAAGTACGGCAGGTGGAAACGTTGACAAACTGGCCGAACAGCGATCTTGAGACCTGCCTGACCTCCCCGGACCCGCCACAGGCCGGACAAACCTTCTTTTCGGTGCCTTTTTTCGCGCCAGTGCCTTCGCATACGCCGCACTGGACCATCCTGTTGACCTTGATCTTCTTTGTCGTTTCCGCGGCGACTTCATTCAATGTCATTTTCAATCTGATCTGCAGATTGTTTCCGCGCACATATGTTCTGCCGCCGCGTCCGTTCCGGCCCGCGCCTCCGAAAAGATCCTCGAAACCGCCAAAGCCGCCGCCCCCGAAATCGCGCATGAACGCTCTCAACGCGTCGCTCAGATCGAATCCGCCGAATCCTTCGCCGGACGCGCCTGCGCCGGCTGCGCCTCCCAGGCCGGCATGACCGAACTGGTCATACCTGGCCCTTTGCTCCTTGTCGCGCAGCACCTCGTACGCCTCTGTCGCTTCCTTGAACTTCTCTTCGGATTCCTTGTCACCCGGATTCTTGTCAGGATGGTATTTCAGAGCGAGTTTGCGGTAAGCCTTCTTGACGTCATCGACGGAGGCATCCCTGCCTACGCCGAGCACTTCGTAGTAATCCCTTTTTTCCATGCCCCCGATATTCTACCTGTCTGATCCAGAAAACCGTTAACGAGATATAAATCAATCGCCGGCGATGAATCCATCGCTGGCTGTCGAATGATACATCAGTTCGGCTATTTTGTAAACAGCCGCCGACAGGGATTGTGTGGCTTTCCTGATCTCACCCGGATCCGGAGATTCTCCCTTCATGAGATCCTTGAGCTCCTGCATATGCCGGGTTATCCTGTCCTTGTCGTTATCGGGGATCCTGTCGCCATGCTCGCTGAGCGTCTGTTCGGTCGAATACAGCAGGATCTCCGCCTCGTTGCGGACCCTTACGATGTCCTTTTTCTCCGCGTCCTCTATAGCATGGGTCTCGGCGTCGCTGACCATCATTTCGATATCGTCCCTTGAAAGCCCGCTTGACACCTTGATCTCTATCTTCTGTTCCTTGCCGGTTCCTAGGTCCTTGGCCGATACGTGTACTATCCCGTTCGCGTCGATGTCGAATGTCACCTCTATCTGCGCCACCCCCCTGGGAGCCGGCGGGATCCCCACAAGATCGAACCTTGCCATGGTCCTGTTGTCCCTGGCCATCTCCCTCTCGCCCTGCAGGACATGAATACTGACGGCGGGTTGGTTGTCCGAAGCCGTGGAGAATATCTGGCTTTTCCTGCACGGGATCGTCGTGTTACGTTCTATGAGAGTCGTCATCAGCCCGCCGAGCGTCTCGATCCCGAGACTGAGGGGCGTGACATCGAGAAGGAGTATCTCTTCGACATCCCCCGAGAGAACGCCGGCCTGGATCGCCGCGCCCAGCGCGACGACCTCGTCAGGATTGACACCCTTGTGGGGCTCTTTCCTGAAGAAATCCTTCACGATCCTCTTGACGGCCGGTATCCTCGTCGATCCGCCGACAAGAATCACTTCATCTATATCCCCGATCCTGAGCCCGGCGTCATCGAGAGCCTGCTGGCATGGACCGAGAGTCTTCTGTATATAGGGATGGATCAGTTTTTCCATCTCGGCCCTTGTCAGCACCATGTCAAGATGCCTCGGACCTCTGTCATCGGCGTGGATGAAAGGCAGGTTGATACTGGTCTCGTGTACGGTACTGAGTTCGCATTTCGCCTTTTCAGCGGCTTCTCTGATCCTCTGGACAGCCATCCTGTCCCCCGAAAGGTCAACGCCCTGCGCCTTGTTGAATTCGCCGATTATCCACTGCATGATCACCCTGTCGAGATCGTCCCCGCCGAGCTTTGTATCCCCGCTGGTCGACCTGACCTGGTACACTCCCTGGCTCAGTTCGAGAATCGAGATGTCGAAAGTGCCGCCGCCGAGGTCGTATACGGCTATCTTGCCGATTTTTTCCTTTTCGAGACCATAGGCAAGGGCCGCCGCCGTCGGTTCATTCACTATCCTCAACACTTCGAGCCCGGCGATCTTTCCCGCGTCCTTGGTCGCCTGACGTTGAGCGTCGTTGAAATATGCCGGAACGGTTATGACCGCCTGGGTTACCTCCTCACCAAGGTATTCTTCGGAGCATTTTTTTATGTAACGCAGAACCATGGCCGATATCTCCTGGCACCGGTGGCTCTTGTCCTTCAGCACCACGAGGATCTCGCCGTTCTTCCCTTCCTTGATCGTGTAGGTCATCTTCTTTGTTTCTTCCGAGATCTCGTCGAAACGGGATCCTATGAATCTTTTTATGCTGTACACGGTGTTTTCCGGATTCGTAATGGCCTGCCTCTTGGCGAGTTCGCCCACGAGCCTCTCGTTGTTCTTTGCCAGCGCGACGATCGATGGCGTCGTTCTTCCGCCTTCGGAGTTCGGAATGATGACAGGTTCGTTCCCCTCAATGACGGCGACACATGAATTTGTAGTACCAAGATCGATTCCGATTACTTTTCCCATGACCTTGATCCCTTTACCATTGTTGAGGTTTTACAGTGCCTGCTCCGCGACAGGGATTCAATTCTCCCTCTTCCTCGCGATTATTACCCTGGCAGGTCTCAATAATTGATCATTTATCATATACCCTTTTTGTACGACGTTTAACACGCACCCATCGCCGATTTCTTCGCTTTCAGCCTCACCCATCGCCTCGTGAAACTGAGGGTCGAATGGACGGCCCAGCGCGTCTATCTCTGAAAGACCGGCACGCCTGAGAATGTCAACGAACCGTGTATGGATCATGAGAATTCCGCTGAAAAAACGATCCCCTGCATCCTCGGCTGCCTCAAAAGCCCTTTCAAAATCATCGAGAACAAAAAGCAGATCGTTTAAAAGATCCGCATTTGCCTTTTTTTGGAGCAAATCCCATTCCCGTCTCGTCCTCTTCTTGTAATTTTCAAATTCCGCAGCCATCCTGAGAATTTTATCTTCTTTTATTTTAACGGTTTCAGCGGCTTTTTCGAGATCTTTTCCCATGCTCTGGAGCATCTCGTTCTTCTTTTCAAGAAGCTCCGCCAACCCTTTTATCGATGCTCTTTTTGAGCGTTTATGCCTGCTTTCCTTGCTAATCCCTGCAATCTGAGGCTCTTCACCCTCTTTATCAGGTTTCTTTTCCAATACCTGCCCGTCATCCGTGCGATCTGCAACTTCCTGACATGAAGGTTCCAAAACCAGGATCTCTTCACCGTCCTCCCCGGCAATCTCTATCTTCTCATCGCCATCCTGCAGGTTTTTTTCTGACAACTCCATTTCCTCCATTCAGATGTTCCTTAACAGGTCACGCCGGACAATCATCGCGATTGAAATTCCGCCCCCAGCATCGTAAGAAGGGACAGTACCAGATCGTAACTCATCCTGGTGGGTCCCAGAACCCCAAAGACACCGTTA
Organism: Candidatus Krumholzibacteriota bacterium; assembly: GCA_041309605.1. Lineage (GTDB taxonomy): Bacteria > Krumholzibacteriota > Krumholzibacteriia > Krumholzibacteriales > Krumholzibacteriaceae > JALOPX01. Next base: position 8,303 of record JBFYZH010000103.1, on the reverse strand, counting down.
TAATCACAAGTGTTGAATTTTCTTGTTATTAAACTGAAATCTTCGAGTTCATTCTCAAGGTTTTCCTTGCCGATCGTTATCACGATATCGTCATGCATTCGCTCCTTGAGAACGCTTAACATCAGATTCTTCTCCCCCATGATCCTGACGAGATTCTGTAATAAGCGTGGATTCTGCAGTTCGGAGAGTTCTTCATCCTTCCCGAACCCGTCGAAATGGAATTCCAGTCTGTAAGGAGCATCGAACAATTCCTCCGCTTCACGCGAAAGAACTTCCGTAATCTCCTTCTCTATACCGTCACATTCCTTGAAAAGAAACTCCAGTCTCTGGTGGGCTTCTTCGACCGGATAACCGGATATCCTTTCATTTATGATCTGCACCGCCCTGTCTATGACATGGGGCATGTACCTCTTGGGAAATTCGACGAATATCTTTCTTTCAAGGCCGGCCGACATGCTGAGCATGACCAGCCCCCCGCACCCTTCCAGCTGGACGATCCTGAGCCTGCCGACATTCCCGTACGAATGCATCACTCCCATTATCAGCCCCATGCAGCGTGTGATTCCGCTGATAAGACGCGAGGTCCTGTACATAACGTCACGCACATCTCCCCATTCCTGGCCGATACTGTGCCTTACATCCTCGGCGACCTTCCTTCCCAGCGGCTGGGCGACCCTGATGCCATCGACATAGTCCCGGTACCCCATGTCGCTCGGTATCCTGCCCGCGGAGATATGAGGTTTGAAGAGGTATCCCTTCTCCTCAAGGAGATGAAGTGTTTTTCTTATGTTTGCCGTGCTGGAATCAAGCCTGTATCTGTCCCTAATTGTCCTGGAACTGACAGGACTGCCGGTAGTTATGTACAGATCGATGACTTTTTTTAAAATCCCCGACTCCAGGGGAGTCAAATCGTTTTTCGCCTTCATTCCTGGCACTCTCCATGATCGACTGCCACCGATCCGGATAAATGTAGATATTCCGTAACCCGTTGTCAAGGGTGGCCGTTGGTCACGGGCCGATTAAACACATTGTCCGACTCTTCAGGCGATCAGACGCGGGATAGTTACACTCAAGCACAAGCAAATTAAATGCCGCGACAGCAGGCGCGGTTATAAGACACGGTCATTTAATCAGGTCGCCTATCCGCTTGAATCTCAACCAGTGCTTGTCGTAGTCTATGGAGAAATAGATAAAAAGGGCTTTCCCCCTGAGGAGTTTCCTGTCCAGCGGGCCCCAGAATCTTGAATCGAAACTGTTATCCCTGTTGTCCCCCATCACGAAGATATGCCCCTGAGGCACCTTTAAAGGACCGAAAGTGCGCCTTTGTATTTCCTTTTGAATATATTTGGTGCAGGTTTCTTCAACAGGAGCGCCGTCCACATAAAGCGTCGTGCCCTTGACCTCCACTGTTTGTCCCTCTATGGCGACACACCTCTTTATGTAATCGGTCTTCATATCGCCGGGGAACTTGAAAATAACAATGTCACCGGCCCGGGGTTCCCTGATGGCAGGCAGGCGAAGATCCAGAAACGGCACCTTCGCTCCATAAATGAATTTCGTCGCAAAGAGGAAATCACCTTTCAGCAGCGTGTCCTCCATCGATTCGGACGGGATGTGATAACTCTGGATAATAAGCGCTCTGACGATCAGCGCGAGAACCACGGCAGTCAGAACTATTTCCACGTATTCCCGTAATTTCGATTTTTTTTCCGAAGATTCCCTTTTTCCGATCTTCATGCCGCCTGCCATCATATCCTCCGATACTTATTATGAATATCGCTCACGATCACGCTCTCCAAGCCATGATCAGCTCAAACCGCGACCATGGCGATCCATACATAATGGTGAATAATCGTTCAGAAATCAACAACAAGTGATAGTCCGGCTGAATCTTCCAGTGGAGAATCCTCTATCCTGAAATTCATGTCGTGAAGATGCGCGTCTATATAGGCGTCAAGGACGATAACCAGGATACAACCCGCTGACCACCAGATATAATCTATCTGGTCCTGTTTGTGCTCCTCCACCCACAGGTCGTGCCAGGTCCATCTGGGATTCTGATACGTTATCGGGGATTCGCCCTCAGTCGTTATCCACCTGGGAAAACCGTCACGAACAATCTCTTCCCTTTTTTCCAAACGGTAATAGTGAAGAATCCTGCTGAGATAAAAAATCTCGAATCCGGCCGCAAGGGCGGCCTTTAAAGGTTTTTCGTTGTAGATCTGTCCAAGCCCGGGAATCGTCAGTGCGCAAAGCATGGCCGTTTTCGGATTCTTTTTCCTCTCCCATGCCGTCCCCTCGATAACCGGTTCACCGGTTTCACGCTCGAGAATCGACTTCAGTTCGTCCACCGGCATCCCGCCGCCCGCCCTGACGCTGTCGCCGTATTCAGCGACAGGCGCATTGGCACAAGGTCCCGGCAGGAAAAAGCCCGCAGCCGAGGCTTCATTAAAATTCCGGCCGGCGAGTATAAATAGGGCCGGAAGGGCAATGGCCATGATCGATCGCCGCACCGGTATCGCCGTCGAGGTGGATTTCAGATATCGCTTCAACAGGCTTCATCCTATCTCGTAAAACGCATCGCTCCCGGGCGACGATCGGCCCGAAGTCCCGTGAGGGCATTTAAAATTGGCGGGAACGTGTGGGAATCGAACCCACCCCGGGTGGTTTTAGCACCCGGCAGAAGGATTTGAAGTCCTCGGGGCCCACCAGAACCCATCCATTCCCGGCCATTGAAAAAAAACGCATCACAAAAATCCGTGCGAAACCGTTCCGATCAGCCGAGAAAAGCGATCGCCTCGATCTCGACCAGCGCTCCGAGCGGGAGAGCGGCCACTTCGAAAGCTGCTCTGGCCGGCTGATTCTCCGTGAAATATCTGCCATAGATCGAATTCATCGTCTTGAAATCGTCTATGGATTGAAGGAACACGGTAACCTTGACAATGGAACCGAGATCCCCGCCGGCCGCTTCGACGATCGCCCTGACGTTGTCCAGAACCCTTTCGACCTGTTTCTCGATGCCATCCACCATCTTTCCAGTCCCTGGATCGATGCCTAGCTGACCGGAGATAAAAAGCAGGTCGCCGGCCCTTACAGCCTGGTTGTACGGCCCTACCGCGGCGGGGGCCTTGTCCGTCTTCACCATCTTTTTCATTTCCCGCTCCTTTCGCCCCGACCCGTTCGCGAAGGATGTACGGTTTCGGGATCGCGTGACGCTTGTAACCCTGGGCTTCTTATTCGACAGTAACGCTCTTTGCGAGGTTTCTTGGCTGATCCACGTGGCATCCCCTTAATACCGCGATATGATATGCCATCAGTTGCAGGGGTATCACGGCCAGGATCGGATAGAGGAAGTCAAGCGTCTTGGGAATGAATATCACATGATCGGCCATCTTGATGAGTTCTTCGTTCCCCTCGCTTGTGACCGCTATGATCTTTCCTTTTCTCGCTTTGACTTCGTTTATATTACCGACGATCTTCTGATAAGCCGCATCCCTCGGGGCGATGATCACGACGGGCATGTTGTCGTCGATCAAGGCTATCGGTCCATGTTTCATCTCGGCAGCGGGATACCCTTCCGCGTGGACATAGGATATCTCCTTCAGCTTGAGCGCTCCCTCCAGCGCGACGGGGTAGCTCGCCCCCCTTCCGAGATACAGGAAATTGTTGTGATGGGCGTATTGTCGCGCGATCTCCTTTATCGCGTCGTTCGAACTAAGGATCTGCGATACCTGATCCGGCAGGACTTCCATCGCCTCGATCATCCTCTGCCCTTCGGAGAGGGAAATGTTCCGTAACCGGCCGAGCGCCAGCGCTATCAGGCTGAGAACCGTTATCTGCGATGTAAATGCCTTGGTCGAGGCTACCCCGATCTCGGGACCGGCGTGCACATACACGCCGGACTGCGACTCCCTGGCAATCGTGCTGCCCACGACATTGCATATGCCCATTACCTTCGAACCCTTGTTTCTCGCTTCCTTCAGCGCGGCCAGGGTATCCAGAGTTTCGCCGGACTGGCTGATCGCGAGAACCAGTGTCCCCTTCTCCATGATCGGATTCCTGTATCTAAATTCGCTCGCGTACTCCACTTCAACCGGGATCCTGGCGGTTTCCTCTATCATGTATTCGCCGAGCAGCCCCGCATGCCAGCTCGTACCGCAGCCCAGTATCACGATCCGCCTTATTTCTCTCAGATCTTCCTCGCTCATGTTGAGACCGCCGAGCCTCGCCTTGCCGGTTTCATGTATGAGACGGCCCCTCATCGCGTTCCTGATGGTCTCGGGTTGTTCGAAAATCTCCTTGAGCATGAAGTGTTCATACCCGCCTTTTTCTATCATGTCGAGATCCCAGTCAATCTCCTGGATGATGTGCTCGACGTATTCGTTCTCCACCGTCATGGTCGTGAAGTGATCCGGCGTCGCCACGATCATCTGCTGGTCTTCCAGATAGATGACCTGCCTTGTATGTTTCAATATCGCGGCCACGTCGCTAGCGATAAAATATTCGTCGTCCCCGACTCCCACGACAACCGGAGAACCATTCCGGGCGCCGACAATCTTATCAGGTTCAGTCACGGAAATGACTATTATACCGTAAGTTCCCTCGACCATATCGAGCGCTTTCTGAACGGCAAGCTCGAGATTTTTTCCCTTGTAGAATTTCTCGATCAGGTGGGCCAGCACCTCCGTGTCGGTATCGGAAACAAACGTGTGCCCTTCGGCGATCAGTGACTTCTTCAGGGTCCGGTAATTCTCAATGATCCCGTTATGGACAAGGGCGATCTTCATCTGCGAATCATAATGCGGATGCGCGTTGACCCTGTTTGGAACGCCGTGTGTCGCCCACCTCGTATGGGCTATCCCGAGATTTCCGCTCAGGTCCACATCCTTGAGTTTTTCTTCCAGCTTCACGATTTTGCCCGGCATCTTCTCGGTGATCATCTTCCCTTTCTGGATAATGGCCAGGCCGGCGGAATCGTATCCCCTGTATTCAAGCCTTTTAAGACCTTCCAGAAGTATCTCTCCCACATTGTTGCTTTTACCAGTATAACCGATAATACCGCACATTTTGACTCCTTGCAAAACGACCCGAAGTACCCGGCCCTGTACAACGTTTCTCTCAGCGACGCGACATGAGGATACTGCCCGCTTTTCCGGCTAGACTGAGCGCTTTTTCCTGCGAACCGGCTTCGGCGATCACCCTGACAACCGGTTCGGTGTTGGATCTTCTCAGATGTATCCAGCCTTCCTCCATATCAATTTTAATACCATCAAGAGTGCTGAATTCTCCCTTGAATTCATTCCTCAGTCTTTCGGCGATCAGATCCAGTTCTCCGTCGAACTCATATTTCTCTTTTACAATCGCATATCGGGGAAAATTCGAGATCTTGGTTTTCAGCGACACCGCCCCACTCGCCAGGGATTGAAGTATTATCGCCGCGCCCGTCATGGCATCCCTGCCGTAATGAATCCGCGGATAGATCACTCCTCCGTTTCCCTCCCCGCCTATCACGGCTCCGGTCTCCTTCATGACCGCGATGACGTTGGCTTCGCCGACCTTCGATCTGTGCACTTCGACTCCATGCCTGAAAGCGATATCCTCGATCAACCTGCTTGAGGAGAGGTTCACCGCAACTGGCCCCTTCTCGACTTCAAGTATATAATCGGCGGCCAGCCCCAGCGTGAGTTCCTCGGAGCAGACGACCCCCTGATCGTCCACCAGGACCAGTCTGTCCGCGTCAGGGTCGCACGCGAACCCGATGTCGGCTTTTTCCCTTACCACTGCCCTGGACAGGTCCCCGAGGTTGGAAGGCCTTGGTTCGGGATCGTGCGGAAACGGCTTGTCGATATCGGCGTGAAGTTTGACGACATCCGCGCCAAGTTCGGACAGAAGCGCAGGCAATATCCGGCTGCCGGCCCCGTTGACGCAGTCCACGACGACCCTGTATTTTTTCGAGGCGATGAGCCTCGCATCAATGCACCCAAGTCCCAGGATCCTGTCAATATGAACCCTGTCGGCGTTTTCGCAGCTGTCATACGATCCCAGCCGCACCGGCGTTTCAAAAAGGGCATCAGTTCCACCGACCCTGTCAAGGATGAACCGGACCGCTCCGGAGTCGATGAATTCCCCGCTGCCGTCCAGGAATTTCAGGGCGTTCCAGCGTTCGTTGTTATGACTGGCCGTGATTATTATCCCGCCGTCCGCATCGAGTTCTCCGACCATGATCTCCACGGTGGGAGTCGATGCCACCCCCGTGTCTATGACATCCACCCCCCTGAACCTCAGAGCCGACACGACCGCCGAGGACAGGATCGGGCCCGATGCCCTCGTATCCCTTCCAACCACGATACATGATCCGCCGAGCCACATAGCATATGCGGCGGTGAATCTTGCGGCAACTTCAGGGTTCATCCCTTGGCCGAGAACACCTCTTACTCCGGACACACTTACCATCAATGAACCATGTTCTGGCGACAAGATGCGTTCCTCTTTTCCTCTATGACGACATCGCAGGACAGCAATAAAGGTTAAACCATATTCCGCGCCGTGTCAACCGCTCTAAAGGCCGGAATACGGGAAAGGACGGGAGCCGTATCGTGACCTTCCGGGCGCGATAAGCGTATCCCACGCCTGAAATGCGTGGGGAAAAAAATCAGGCGTCAAAAAAAGAGGGCGAACCCTCTCGGCTCCGCCCTCCAAGGCACAATCTTCACAAATGCCTATTTCTTTCGCTCGTCGAGCAGGTGCTCGACGACCTTCGGATCCGCGAGCGTCGTCGTATCCCCGACATCGTCGCTTCCGGAAGCTATGCTCTTTAGGATTCTGCGCATGATCTTGCCGCTGCGTGTTTTGGGCAGCGCATCGGCGAAGTGGATCACGTCGGGTTTCGCGATGGGACCTATCTCCTCGCTGACGTGATTTCTCAGGATCTGCTTGAGTTCCTCGGTTTTTTCAATCCCCTCCTGAAGCGTAACAAAAGCGTAGAGGCCCTGTCCCTTGATCTCGTGGGGCATGGGAACCACGGCGGCCTCGGCAACCGTGGCGTGGCTGACAAGAGCGCTCTCCACTTCCATCGTGCCGATCCTGTGGCCGGAAACGTTGATGACATCATCCACGCGGCCCATGATCCAGAAGTACCCGTCCTCGTCCTTGCGAGCGCCGTCTCCCGTGAAATATACATCCTTGAACCGTGTGTAATAAGTATCCTTGAATCTCTGGTCGTCGCCCCATATCGTCCTGAGCATCGCCGGCCAGGGTTTCTGAATCGTGAGATACCCGCCCTCGTTCGTATCGGCTGGAGTGCCGTCTTCCCTTACAACCTGCGGGAAAATACCGGGGAACGGCCTGGTGGCCGAACCCGGCTTGATCGGAAATGCTCCGGGCAGCGGGGTTATGAGGATACCGCCTGTCTCCGTCTGCCACCATGTATCGACGATGGGGCACCTGCCGCCGCCGACAACGTTGTAGTACCACATCCACGCTTCCGGGTTGATCGGTTCGCCGACGGTGCCGAGCAGCCTGAGACTGGACATGTCGTGCTTCTTGACCCATTCGTCGCCTGAACGCGCGATGGCCCTGATCGCCGTCGGAGCCGTGTAGAAAATGTTCACCTTGTACTTCTCTATGATCTCCCAGAAGCGGTCCGGGTTTGGATAACTGGGAACGCCTTCGAACATCAGGGTCGTTGCTCCGAGATTGAGCGGACCATATACTATGTAGGAATGACCTGTGATCCAGCCGATGTCGGCCGTACACCAGAACACATCCTCGTCCTTTATGTCGAAGACCAGTTTCGCCGTCATACTGGTGTAAAGCAGGTATCCTCCAGTCGAGTGTACGACGCCCTTCGGTTTTCCCGTCGTTCCGCTCGTGTAGAGGATAAACGCGACGTCTTCGGCGTCCATCGTCTCGCACGGACAGTCGGCGCTGACGGCGGCCATTTCGTCATGCCACCAGGTGTCGCGGCCCTTTACCATGTCTATCTTGGAACCGGTTCTCTTGAGGACGATCACTTTCTTTACCGTGGGCGAACCCTTGAGAGCCTCGTCGACGTTTCCCTTCAGCGGAATGGTCTTTCCGCTTCGATATGATCCGTCCGCCGTCACCAGGAGTTTCGATTCGGCGTCTACGTTTCGGTCCATGATCGAGTTGGCGCTGAACCCGCCGAAAACTATCGAATGTATGGCGCCGATTCTCGTGCAGGCAAGCATCGCGATCGCGAGCTCGGGGATCATCGGCATGTAGATGGTGACCCTGTCGCCCTTTTTAATGTCGTGTTTTTTCAGGACGTTTGCGAACTTGCA
>JBFYZH010000102.1:0-9560 GCA_041309605.1 Candidatus Krumholzibacteriota bacterium | reverse complement strand
AAGGTAGCGAAATTCCTTGTCGGGTTAGTTCCGACCCGCACGAAAGGTGTAACGAATTTGGCACTGTCTCAACGAGGGACCCGGTGAAATTGAAATACCTGTGAAGATGCAGGTTACCCGCGACTGGACAGAAAGACCCCGTGCACCTTTACTGTAGCCTGATATTGGGTTTTGGCTGCGCATGTGTAGGATAGGTGGGAGGCTTTGAAGCAGGGGCGCTAGCCTCTGTGGAGTCATCCTTGAAATACCACCCTTGTGTTGTTGAAATTCTAACCTCGTGCCGTGAATCCGGCCGAGGGACATTGTCAGGTGGGCAGTTTGACTGGGGCGGTCGCCTCCAAAACTGTAACGGAGGCGCCCAAAGGTTCCCTCAGCGTGGTCGGTAATCACGCGTAGAGTGCAAAGGCATAAGGGAGCTTGACTGCGAGACCTACAAGTCGAGCAGATGCGAAAGCAGGGCTTAGTGATCCGGTGGTTCCGCGTGGAAGGGCCATCGCTTATCGGATAAAAGGTACGCCGGGGATAACAGGCTGATCCCTCCCGAGAGTCCACATCGACGGGGGGGTTTGGCACCTCGATGTCGGCTCATCGCATCCTGGGGCTGGAGAAGGTCCCAAGGGTATGGCTGTTCGCCATTTAAAGCGGTACGTGAGCTGGGTTTAGAACGTCGTGAGACAGTTCGGTCCCTATCCGTTGCGGGCGCAGGAAGTTTGAGGGAAGCTGCCTTTTGTACGAGAGGACCGAGGTGGACGAACCTCTAGTGCACCAGTTGTCACGCCAGTGGCATGGCTGGGTAGCTATGTTCGGAAGGGATAACCGCTGAAAGCATCTAAGCGGGAAGCCCCCCCCAAGATAAGACTTCACGTAACGCAAGTTACCTAAAGGCCCCTTGGAGACTACAAGGTTGATAGGCCGGAGGTGCAAGCATGGTGACATGTTCAGCCGACCGGTACTAATAGGCCGTGAGGCTTAACCAGTTTTTTTGCAGACTTCAAAGATGTCTATTTAGCTTTTCCTGATTCTGTTTCAAGGTTTTTTGATTTTCGGTGGCGATAGCGAAGGTGAAACACCCGTTCCCATTCCGAACACGGCAGTTAAGCCCTTCAGCGCCGATGGTACTGCACGGGTGACTGTGTGGGAGAGTAGGACGCCGCCGGTTTTTTGAAATGAGCCGCTCCACGGAGCGGCTCATTTTTTATCGCACCCCCGTCTTCCAATCCAGCTCCGATTTTTACCGATTCACAGCATCGGTCTTGATGTGCTGCCGGGAAAGCTCAGCTTTTAATCCAGAACGATGCTCCGAAGAACAGGGGATCCTTCCCCACGCATGGACCGAAAGCGGCCTGCATCGCCTCCGGGTGTTCCCTCGACAGGTAGTGGGCTGCCAGCACGACCTTGAATTTTACGCTGTTCGCCAGCAGGGCGTGCAGCAAATATTCTTCAGTGTAAAACCGATCGAGGTAGTTGTCCGGATAATCGAACGGAAGAAAGATGTCGTGTATATGAACCAGAACGCCGGGGGGCAGCGCCGGCAGAATCCCGCAGTATAAAAACGGAAGATCCCCCCCGCTTCTGCATACATGGCTCGAATCGATAAAGAGAAGCGTCTTCTCTGAAAACCCGATATCGGCCAGGGAACTGCGCTCGACCGGTTCATATTCGACATGATCGGCGAATTTTCCGACGTCCCTGCGGGGCTCGGGATCTATGACGTGGATTTCGCAATTCAGGCCCGCCATGTCGGCGGCGGTCCGAGCTATCACGGTGCTGTAGCCCGAGCCGATTTCAACGATTCTCTCGGGTCTGGTTATTGAAATCATCGCCGCATAGAGCTCCGCATCGGGCGTAGGATAGAATCCGTTATGTATAAGACCCTCGCTTCCGTACTCCCTGCCGTCAAAACCGGTGTTTATTTCCTTGTTGTCTCTGAGATGTCGAAACAGAATCTTAAAACCGGGTTCCTGAAACCGTTTCAACAGGTCCAGCTGGTTTTGCACGTTCAGCGAGAAGCCCGTAGTCCCCGTTTTTCTCCGCGGCACATAGTTCTCGCGCGGATCCTCCCAACCCTGCGCAAGCAGATCCCGCTTGACGGTGCCGAGCAACCGCATGTCACGCCGGGAGACTGAATGCAGATTCGCCGCTCCGGTCATCCTGGAAAGAGTGTTTTTGATGATTGTCAGCATTTTGTCATGTCCTCCCAGGGACGCCGGATTCCAACGGGACGGTTCCCGGCGGGTCGATATGGATTGTGCGACTCGGCGCGCCGCACCGGACCATTCCCCCGGGATCCGCCGACACTCTACTACAAATCAGGAAATCACTTCAAGCGCGATTTCCCGCGGTAATCTTGATGCGGCAACCGGTTTGCCAAAGAGTCATGCCGCCAGATAATTCGACGTCGGTGATGATTCTTTCGCCGGATTCTTGACCCGGGATCGAAATTTCGGTAGAATGCGCCGCAAGCATCCGAATACTTATATCACACGGATCAGAAGAATAATGCGGATATGAGACAAACCGTAAGCGCGCCGATTATACTTAGTGCAATCTTCATGATCGCACTGGCCGCGCGCATTGCGGTCCTGCCGGGCGTGAGCGAGGAAAACATGACCCCCGACGGGGCGCGCCTTCTGAACCTTGTCCGGTCGATAGAACGCGGCGAGGGATACGTGACCCCTGAAGCCTGGCCGGCGTGGCTGAACCCCGCCCGCCTGCCGACGCCTGAAACATTCAAGGAACCCGGTTATCCCTATTTCATCGCAGCGATCAAACCCATCACGGGTGATTCGTTCCGCGCCGGGCAGTTAATTTCCCTGCTGGCCGGGATTCTGCTCCCTCTTCTCACATACGCCGCCATCCGCGCCCTGCAGATCGACCGGAAAACGGCGGCGTGCGCCGGGGTGTTCGTCGCCGCAAGTCCGCTGCTTATTCAGCAATCGGTCTATCTCATGTCCGATTCGCTGTTCACCGCCACGCTTATGCTGGCATTCTGGATGGCGCTGCTTGTACACGGGCGAAGCCGGAGCGTTCGCGGACGCCTGACTCCCTTTCTCTCGGGAATGGCATTCGGTCTCGCTTTCCTTGTCAGAGCCCAGGCCCTCTTCGCCCTTCCTTCGATGGTATGGGCGCTGGTCGCGCGAAGGAAACGGCGCGAGGCGTTAAAGGGGGTCGCCCTGGCCGCGCTCGCCGCCGTCATGATCTGCTCGCCGTACCTTGTCCGCAATCTTCGATCCTTCGGCGCGCCGTTCCACAGCGACGCGCCCGCGGTGTTGTTCAACGTGGATAATGATCCCTTCAGGCATTCCCTGGAACACCCGCCGTCCTCGCCGGCGTGGGTCATGGAACATCCGCGTGAAGTTCTGACTTATTCACTTGGCGGCTTGTGGCGATTCGCGGTGCATATACTCCCGGGATTTCTGCTGGGACAGCGGATATGGCTTCTGCCGCTTGCGGTGGGGCTGGTACTGGCGATTCGGGACCGCCGCAGGTGGGGGTTCGTCCTGCTATACGGCGGCATCATGCTGGTCACCATTCTGCCGCTTTCCTGGATGCCGCGCTATTTCACTTCCCTGGTCCCGTTTGTCGCGGGACTTGCAGCCCTCGGCCTTGTGAGGATGGCGGGCTGCCTGGACAGGTTCGGCCCGCGCCTGCGCCGCGCGGCGCTCGTTTCCGTGCTCATCGCATGCGCCATTTTACTGATGCTTCAGATGGAAAGGGCGCGGCGCGGCGCGCCCATCACATTCACTCCTGAGCTTGCGGCGGCCCGGGTCTACGGTCCCTGGCTGAACGAGCGTCTCGAGCCGGGCGAGGCCGTGATGGCGGAAACCACATCGTACTGGTCGTGGTATTCCGACCGGTCTTCGGTCTACCTTGTGATCTCCGACGAGGCCCGCTTCGGAAATGTGGTCGAACGGCTGAATGTAAAATGGGCGGTACTCCCGCTGAGCAGGCTGGGCGAGTTCTCCGAACAATTCCCCGACAAGCGGCTTCCCGGCCGTCTCGAGCCCTTTCTCGAGGACCGCGATCTGGATATTGCAATATTCCGCGTTAGCCCCGGGGCTCCGTGAGCGCCAGGGCCCGGGGAGGCCGGTCATGACTTGCGGGTTGTCGTTTGCATGTCGAATTGCTGATATAAATGACGCGGGAAGTGGGATTTTCCCTTCATGGATCCGGATATGAGAAGCCTGAAAAAAATGTCGATCAGAAAACCAGACCGGACAAGTCTTGCCGCCGCGGTTATCATCATCCTGTTTCTTGCCTTTCTGCTGATTTTCGGAAAGACGGTTCACGTCATTGAAGTCGTGGGCTCCGCCGAGGGTGACGGTTATGTCGGAAAAGCGGAGATCATAAGAAACGGGGATATACCGCGCGACGTGTATCACCCCCTTTTGTATCCCGTCATCGTGGCGTCCGCCTCGCTGTTGACCGGCGATGCGTTTTCAGGGGCGCGACTGGTCTCGTCTCTTTCCGCCGCTCTCTGCCTTTGTTTTGTCTATAAAATATGCGGTCGAATTCTCGACAGAAGAGCCGGTCTGTGGATAGTGGCGCTGCTTATCCTCAATATCAATTTCATCACTCTGGGGATAAACACCACGGCCGATATGACGTTCGCCATGTTCGTGACAATGACCTTGTACTTTCTTGTAATCGCGGCCGACGGAGGAAATTCCGCGGCGTCGGCCGCGGCGGGAGCCGGCTTCGCGCTGTCCTTTTTTACCAGGTATTCGGGTCTTTTCATCCTGCCTGCCGCAATCGCGGTGTTTATCCGATTATTCGGCAATGAAAAAACGGCCGGGACGGTTCGGAAAACGGCGTTCTTCGCCGCCGCGGCGGCATGCGTTCTGATACCCCACATGGTGCTTACGTACAGGGTCTTCGGCAGGCCTTTTTACAGCGAGAACTGGAGGAATCTTGCATTCAAATTATATGGTAATGCCGACTGGACCTATTTCGAACGCATGCCATTCAATGGTTACTTTTCCGTAGCGGCGGCATCTCCGGAGAAATTCGCGGTTTCGGCATTTGACGAACTCGCAAGATTCTTCTCGTCGACTCTCTACTATCTGGGAGGGAAGCATCTGGCGGGAGTGATCGTATCGGTTTCATTCATCTGCGGGTTGTTCCTGATTGCCAGGAAACGCGGCGCCCGGTTGACGCCCGTGCTATTGCTTTTGTTCTCCCACGTAATATTCAGCTGTGTCTTTTTTCTGTCCGGCTCGCGGTTCATGCTTCCGGTCCTGCCTGGTGTATTGATCGCGGGCTATTTCTTTATGGTAAACGGGCCATGGAAAGCCCGGTTCGCGGCGCCGGAGAAGCTCTCGCGCACATCGTCGGTACTGCTCGGCATTTTGGCCGTCGCTTCCGTTTTTTCCGTGTTCCTTCACCTTCCACGGTATGTCCGTTCGCATCCGTACGAGGAACTGAGGGCTGCAAGGGACCTGGAGAGGAAATACGACTCCGGTATCGTCGTGTGCGGCACCACTTCCACTCTCGGACGGTACGTCGGCTACAAATATATCTACCTCGATGACCGTGGCAGCAGGTCGCCGGGCGGCGATGAGGAATTTTTCAACGGTCTTAAAGACGTATTAAGCCGGAATGATGCGGATTTTTTCATTACGGGCAGGTTGAGCCTGGAGCAGCGCCCGGAGAACCTGCTCGAAGGCAGGGATCTTCCTTTATACCTTCATCCCGAAAGCATAGACGAATATGTCGCCATATACCGGGTCGTGGAAACCGAGTGATATCAGGGGGGAACCCCCGGGTCGCGCGAGCGCAAATCCGGGCTTATTTTGTCGTATCGACGATATCGAGTCGCGAAATGGCCCTCCAACAATAATATTCCCTCCGTTTTCGCCGGGAATGTTATAATCGCCGCCTGTGGATTATCGCATTGAAGATTATGCGGGCGAAGTCGCCCGATGTGATTTTGGGAATCGAGGTAAAATGGATATCAAGGTGTTCTTCATGGTTTTCTGGTCCGTGCTGCTCGCCGAACTCGGCGACAAGACGCAGATCGCCACCCTTCTGTTCGCGTCGAACAAGGACATTCACACGATCTCGGTATTCGCCGGCGCCGCCTTCGCCCTCGTCGTGACGACGGCGCTCGCCGTTATCTTCGGCGGGTTTCTCTCGCAGCATCTTCACCCGAGGATCATGTCCGCGCTTGCGGGGGGAGGGTTCGTCGTGATCGGAGCGCTGATGCTCTATCGGAGCATGACGAACGGTTGATGCGCGGCCGGATCATGCGCGTTTGATCTTTTCGAAGGCCTCCTGGAGCCTTCGTGTCACCGGGCCGGGTCCGCCGTCGCCGACCGCATGGTCGTCGTACCGCACGACCGGCACGATTTCCTTCGTGGTGCTCATGATCATCATCTCCTCGGCATAGATCAGTTCGCCGGTTTTTACGGGTCGCCGTTCGACCGGGATGTCGAGATTCCCGCAGAGTTCGAAGACGACCTTCTTCGTTATTCCGCCGAGGATGAACCCGCAGTCGTGGTGCGTGACGAGGCCCCCTCCGAAAACTGCCGCGAAATTGGAGGTGGTGCCTTCGGTAATCGATCCGTCCCTTACGAAGACCGCCTCGTCCGCTCCCTCCTCCTCGGCTTTCTGTCTGGCAAGAATATTCGGCAGAAGGGAAACCGACTTGATGTCGCACCTCGTCCAGCGAATATCGGGAACCATTATAATCCGTGTCCCGTTACTTATCATGCCGAGCGGAACGTCGAACCTCCGCGCGAAGGCGTAGACCGTCGGAGGAGTGCCTCCGGCGGGGAAAGCGTGAAGGCGCGGGGCCGCGCCGCGCGTTGCCTGCACGTAAACGATCGCGTCGACTCCGGAAAGGCCGTTTCGCAGAACCAGCTCCGCGGTGATATCCTCGAGGACCCCCGCGTCGATACCTCTTATCGATATCTCGCTGAGGCTTCTTCTGAATCTTGCGACATGATCTTCGATGCGGAAGATCCTGCCCCGGTAACTTCTGACCACCTCATAGACCCCGTCGGCGAACATGAAACCGCGGTCCTCTGGGCTTATCGAGGCCGAATCCCTCCCGACATATTTTCCGTTCAGGTATACAACCGCTCCGTCATCCGTCATTTTCCCGCCGCTCACCTTCTTCGAATGTGACGCGCGCCCGCTGCGTCGCCGGGCGGCAACATGTTTGTTATCGCAGCCGGCGCAATTACTCCCTGTACGCCGCTTTGTCGATGTCGGAGAGAGTCCTCAGCTCGATGGGCGGCTTGAGATATCCTGCCAGGAATTTGTAAATCTTCAGGCGTATCTCCCTGGCCTTTTTCGTGTCGATGCGGTCGAACGAATGCCCGCCCGGGACGTCCTGGAAGATCTCGTACTCGAATTTTTTCCCTTCCGCCTTGAGCGATTTGATCAGGTGCTCCACCTCGAGGACGTTCACGTCGTCGTCGTTTGTGTTCGTGTGGATGAGAAGCGGGGTCTGAAGCTTGTGGGCCTGCCAGGCGGGTGAGCGCCGCTTGTACTCCCCGACGTTCTCGAAGGCCGTCTTGCCTATGTGGTAATCTGCCGAATAGAGTTCCCTGTAATCGTCGGTGTAATATCCCATGCGGGAGATCAGGTCCGAGACGGGCACCCCGGCGAACGCGACCTTGTAGAGATCGGGATGATCGAAGACGTTCATCAGCGCGATAAGGCCGCCGTGGCTCCATCCAATGATCCCGACCCTCCCGCCGTCGACGAAGTCGTAGTTCTCGACCATGTAGTCGCGGCTCGCGCGCACGTCCTCCACCTCGAGCCCGCCGTAGTCTATCCGTTCATAGAACCCTTTCCCGTATCCCGTGCTCCCCCTGTATTCGGGGGCGACGACGATATATTTCTGGGCAAGCAGCTCCCTTATTATATGCGTGTGGTATGTGGTGAAATCGGCGTGAACGCCCCCGTGCGGCAGGACGATCAGTGGATATTTCTTCGATGTGTCGAGGTTCTTCGGCATAAAGACGTACGACCAGAACTTCACCGGGTTGCCGTATCCCATTGCGGTCGGGTTCTTTTCATGAGCGGGAGGGGGGCCTGTGATGAAAACCTTGTCGATGAAGGCGTACTCGCCGAGCCTGTCGAACCATACCAGGTCGTCGACCAGCTTCTCGAGGACATCGAGACGGTGATTGAGATCGTCGTTCGTTTCCTTAAGGTATTTCATCTGCTCTTCGAGGCCGTCCTGGCCGCGGACTCCGGCGGGAACGGCCACGAAAACCGCCAGCGCGGCGGCCAGGAAAATTACGGTCATGCCGGTTTTCATCTTCGCACCTCCATCGATCGATATGTTAATCATGATATCTACATCAAAACGGCCCCGAGATATATCTTTTTTTGGCGATGGCGCATGGTGTGTCCCTCCGGAGACAGGGACGGGGCGCCGGCGCGGGAATCGCCCGAACCGGGCCGGAAGGCGCCGAGGCGAAGGGTCAACGCATGTAGACGATCTTGATCGTCTCCTTCAGATCTCCTGCGTCTATGCGGCAGAAGTACAGGCCCGAGCCGACCTCATCGCCCGACTGGTCGCGCCCGTTCCACTCGGCTGTCGACCTGCCTGCCGGCCTTACGCCGTTCTCCACGATCCTTACAAGCCTTCCGGATGTATCGTATATGGCCAGTTTCACCGGCCCCTCCGAGGATTGTGACCAGGCGATCGTGGTGATGCCGTTGAAGGGGTTGGGATAGTTCTGTTCGAGATAATTCCTTATCCTCACCCTTATGGGAAAGTCGCTCGTGTCGTACGCCCTGATCACGCCGTCCATCCAGGCCGCCGCCCTGATCAGCGCGGCATCGGTATTGACGAAAGGCACGCTCCAGCCGAAGGATCCGCTTCCGGCGAAGACCGCCCCGGGCTGCTGCCGGAAAAGAATCCCCCCGTCGAGGCTCACCGAGACGGTCACCGAATCCGGGGCCGGTTCGCCGGCAGTCCATGATATCGCTGCGACATCGCCCGCGTAGTATGTCACCGTTTCGCCGGGGGAGTCGAGCGTGACCACCGGCTCGTAGCTAAGCTGCCGAAGAAAGCTTGGGAGCTCGCAGTGCCCGTAGGATACGTAGAAATATCCGTCCTCGCCCCAGTCCGTCCCCCAGCTGTTTTTGCAGATCCACGCCCCCTCGCCGTCGTTTCGTGTGTCGTCCCAGCCGACGATCACGACCACGTGGTTGATCGCCGCCGGAGTGTAACAATCCCCCGCACCCGGGGTGTATTCGAACGTACCTCCCGTGTAATAGACAAACTCGCAGGGTACGTTTATTCCCGAGGCGACCGGTCCGTCCAGCAGGGCGAGCTTGATTGCCCCGGAGCCGGTGGAGACGCTGTAGTAGTCGCCCAGGAAGGCGACCGGCAGGCAGGCAGGCTCGCCGCAAGGCACGATGTCGTCCGCCCTGTAGGGGATACATTCTTCGGTCAGCGCGCCGAAATCGCCCCAGAGTTCATAGGCCGACCAGTGCCATCCGCCGTCACAGTCGTACCCGGACGCATTGCAATCGATGACGTGCTGTTCGGAGAGGTCGAGAGTGACGCGGTCGTAAATCCTGATGTGGGATTCGAA
>JBFYZH010000101.1:0-12356 GCA_041309605.1 Candidatus Krumholzibacteriota bacterium | reverse complement strand
GAATTCAATTATCAGCTCGTGAGACTGAACTTGAAATACGCCGACATCAACAGGACTCACTGGATCGGTTCCAAGGAAGTCGACAGGGTGGCGGAGATAGGGATTTTTTCACAGCTAATCGATCGATCGAACGGAGATATCGTCTGGGTCGGAGAGACCCGAAAGAAATATGAAGACACGATCTCCTATTCGATGCTCGACCGCGTGGAGGATCAGGAGCATGACTTCACGAGACCGGTTCGCAATGAACTCCGGTGGAGCAGGCTCGTGGAACCGGTAATCGTCACTGGTATCGTCACGGGGTTGGTCTACCTTTTCTTCTCCAATCAGAGCAGTAATGATTGACCGGTGACGCATGAGGGGGTCGGTGCGTTATTTCCTTTTCCAGCCTGAGAGGTGCGCTGTTTTTTCTGCTTGCCGCCGGCGTGCTGTTTTCGATCTCCTGTGAAGAGAAACCGATCCTTGAAAAGGTCAGCGGGGAATATGAAAAGGGCAATTACAGCGAGTCGGTGTTTCTCGCCCGCCATTACTTCAGGAAAGGAGGAGAAAGGGACCCGGAACTTCTTTTCATCGTCGGCAGGTCGCTTCTGAAACTCGGTAGCGAGGCGGAAGCCGGCGATTCCTTTGCCGAAATATGCGGCATCGATTCGACCTGGGCGCCGCGGATAGCGGAACTCTATCGCGCCGAAGCCATTGATAACTTCGACAACGGTCAGGAATCGAAGGGAAAAAGATTCATCCTGCGGGCCGCCGAATATGAATCGAGGCCCGATTTCGATAGATATAACGACGTGGCAGGGGAGATCCTGCTGGAACGGAAGGACTTCGACGGGGCGATATGGTATTTCAGCAGGTACCTTCGGGCCCATCCTGATTCGGCCGGGGCGGCCGGCGTGATGATCGAACTCGGTTCGGCCTATGAAGGCAGGGGGGACAAGCTCAACGCGATCGAGCTTTACAAACGGTTCCAGGACAGGTATCCGCGAAGCCGCCTGGTTCCCACCGTCGAGTGGAAACTCGAGAACCTGCTGCTGAACTCGGGAGCCGAACTGTATTCCGGAGGTGAGATCGAAAAAGCTGAAACGATGCTTCTGGAACTCGCCGGTTCGGCCGGCAATCCTCTCGTAAGGGAAAAGGTCAATTTCCTGCTGGCCGAGATATACGAATCGAGGGATGATAAGGACAAGGCTGTCGACTATTATTCTAGGGTCGTGCATATGAATCTGGGATCGAGCGGAAGACTGGTCGAAAAAGCAAAGGAAAGGATCGGAGAACTTGAGAAAGGAAGATAAAATATACGGGAGGCTGGTTCTTTCAGCCGCCTTCATCGCGCAGGTGATGATATATTCGTGCGGAGGGCCATATACGGCCAGGAACATCGACGAGCCGGACCAGAAATCAACCTTCGCCTCGGGTCTTTTCGACAAAGGCAAGTTCAGGGAGGCTTCCGTCGAATACAAGGATTTCCTCGCCGATTTCGCGGGCGACGAGAGGAGCGATTTCGCCCAGTTCCGTCTTGCGGAATGTTACAGGCTCGATGGCGATTATCCGCTGGCCGCGGTCGAATACAGGATACTTATCAACGATTACGGGTACAGCGAATATATCGACGACGCCTTCTACCTCGAGGGTCTGTGCGCCTTCATGCAGCGGCAGCGTCCGGAGAGGGACCAGTCGAAGATATACGAAGCGTTGAACCGGATAAACAGGTTCCTTCAGGTTTTCCCCGACAGTCCGCGGAAGGCGGAAGCGGAAAAAACCCGCTTGCAGATTTACGAGATTCTCGGTGAAAAGGATTTTAGAAACGCCATGCTCTATTTTTCGAGAAAGCACAATAACGCAGCTCTTCTCTACTTCGACAAGGTGATCTCGGATTATTCAGCAACCATCTGGGCATCCAGAAGCAGGTATTACAAGGGACGAATAGCCCAGAAAAACGGCGATATCGATGCCGCGCTCAGGGAATACGGAGAATCCGCCCGGTCGGCATTCGATTTCAGCGAGAAGAAGGATGCAGCCGGACGTTTAAAGGAACTTGCCGGTCAAGGCAAGGACAATGCCGGGCAGGCGGGAGAAACGGATGGTGAAGATTAGGGATAGGATAGGGCTTTTCGGCGGGTCCTTCGATCCCATACATACCGGGCACCTGATCCTCGCTCAGAACGCGCTCGATTACGCGGGACTCGACAAAGTCATTTTCATACCTACGGCCGTTCCACCGCATAAAATGACCCGCAGGCTGACGCCGATAGAACACAGGCTGAGGATGGTGGAACTGGCCATCGCCGATAACGAGTATTTCGAGCTTTCTCTTCTCGAAAAAAAGACGGAACCCTCGTTTACCTTCGAATCCGTGCTTCATTTCAGGGGACTCGGGTACGGCCGCGGCAGCATCCACCTTCTGGTGGGCTCGGATTCTCTCGGGGAGATAGGATCGTGGAGGGAACCGAGGACCATTTTCGAAAATGCCACGATTCTGGCAATGACAAGACCCGGCCACGAAACCCCCGCGGATATACCCCGTGAAGCCGCGGTGATAATAATGACTGCCGGAAGCAATTCGATTTCGTCGAGCGCGATCCGGGATCTCGTCTCCATGGGGCGTTCGGTGCGTTACCTTGTGCCACGCTGCGTCGAGGAATATATAGCGTCGAATTCCCTGTATTTAAATTCCGGCTGAGGATGTGGTGATGTGACAATATTTCTCGTAGACGGCCACGCCATCGCATACAGGTCGTATTACGCCTTTATCAGGAACCCTCTCACGAACTCCCGCGGCGAGAATACGAGCGCCGTGTTCGGTTTTGTACGTCTCATCCTCCGTCTTCTGGAGAAATACGCTCCGGACCATCTCGTCGTGGCCTTCGATTCGGAAGAAGAGACCGGAAGGCACCAGCAATACGCGCAGTACAAGGCAAACCGGGTGGCGATGCCGGAGGACATGCGTCCACAGATTCCGGTAATAGTGGATATGCTCAAGGCGATGGGGCTTCCTGTCCTCATGGCTCCGGGCTACGAGGCGGACGATATCATCGCGACGATCGCGCTGCAGGCGGCGGGCGATGGTCTCGACGTGAGGATCGTCTCGAGCGACAAGGATCTCTTCCAGCTTCTCGGCGACCGCGTCAAAATGATACGGCCCTCGAAGGGGAACGACCTCGAAAACGAGATCGGGCCGGAATATCTCCGAGAACGGTTCGGGCTGACGCCGGACCAGATCGTCGACCTGCTCGCGATGATGGGAGACAGTTCGGATAATATTCCCGGCATCAACGGCGTCGGCGAAAAGACCGCCCTGAAACTGCTTCACGAATACGGAACGCTCGACAAAGTCATCGAAAACGCCGACAGGATACAACCGGCGCATATCGGCCGAAAGATCGTCGAGGGAAAAAACGACGCCATCTTTTCCAGGGAGCTGATAAAACTGGTCGATGTGCCGATGGAATTCAGGTACGACAGCCTCGTGCGGAAAGAAACGGACGAGGGCAGACTGACGGAATTGCTGCTGGAAATGGAGTTTCACCAGATAATCAAGGAACTGGGGCTGGGATCGAGGATGAAGAAAAGTTCCGGATATAAACTGGTGAAGAGCGGGGAACTGGAACAGCTCGCGTCCATTCTGAAAAAAGCGGGAGATTTCGTTCTCGACGTCGAAACCACTTCTCTCGATCCGATGGAAGCCGGGCTGGTCGGCATAAGTTTCTGCGCATCGGAAGGTCAGGCATGGTACGTTCCGGTCGCGGTCACTGAAACGGGAGAGGGAGGCGCGCTCTTTGCCCGCGAGACGGCGGACGAAGCCGTAGTAGATCTCGGTTCGGTGAGGGAATCGCTCGGCCCGGTTTTAGCGGACAAGAAGATCTCAAAAGCCGGCCATAACATAAAGTACGATCTCAAGGTTCTCGAATCGCACGGATTCAGGGTGGAAAACGTCACATGGGACACTATGATCGCTTCCTACGTCATAGATCCATCGAGAAGGTCGCACTCGCTCGACAATCTGGCGATGGAGTTCCTGAAGCACAGGATGATCCCTTACGACGAGCTGTTCGAGAAGGGAGATCGCGCGAAGGATATAAGGACCGTTCCTGCATGGCGCCTCTGCGAGTACTCTTGCGAGGACGCCGATTACACGTTCAGGCTGAAAAAGATATTCGAGCGATTGCTCGAAAGTGAAGGACTCGCAGGTCTTTTCAGGCACGTGGAGATGCCTCTTTGTCTCGTGCTCAAGAGGATGGAGGTGTCGGGCATGGGCCTGGATATAGAAAGGCTGAAGGAGTTGTCGAAGAGCATTTCCGATGAACTTGAAAACCTGACAAGAAGGATTTACGAGGCGGCGGGGGAGGAATTCAACATAAACTCGAACGCGCAGCTTCAGAAAATCCTGTTCGATAAGCTCGGCATGCCTTCGGGAAGGAAGACGAAGACCGGATATTCTACGGACGTCGGAGTGCTTACCGAACTCGCCATAGAGCATCCTCTGGCCGGCCTGGTCCTGGAGTACAGGCAACTGGCAAAGATGTCCAGCACCTACGTCGACAATCTTCCCCATCTTGTAAACAGAAAAACCGGAAAGATACATACGTCCTTTAACCAGAGCGTGACGACGACCGGGAGGCTCTCATCGAGCGATCCCAACCTTCAAAACATACCGATCAGGACGGAATTGGGACGGCAGATCCGCGGCGCGTTCGTTCCAAGCCCGGGAAACCTGTTTCTCGACGCCGATTATTCCCAGATCGAAATCAGGATCATGGCGCATCTCTCGAAAGATCCGGAACTGATCGCCGCTTTCAACGAAGAGGCCGACATCCATACGCGAACGGCGTCGAGAATATACGGTGTCGACGAAAAGGATGTTTCTCGGGAAATGAGATCGGCGGCCAAGACGATCAATTTCGGAGTGATGTACGGTCAGGGACCGAGAGCCCTGTCCCAGCAGCTCAGGATCCCTTTCGAGGAAGCGAAGAGATTCATCGGCGAATATTTCGAAAAATATCCCGGAATAGGGGATTTCATCGAGGCGGCAAAGGATTTCGCACGGAAGAACGGTTATTCCGAGACGCTGCTTGGACGAAGAAGACCGCTGCCCGATATTAACAGCGAAAACGGCAGGTTCAGGAGTTTTTCCGAAAGGATCGCGGTCAACACGCCTATCCAGGGAACTGCTGCGGACCTTATAAAGGTGGCGATGATCGAAATAGACAGGGAGATGGCCGGGCGGGGATTGGAAAGCAGGATGATCCTGCAGGTGCATGATGAGCTCGTCTTCGACGTGGTTCCTGCTGAAATGGATGGCATGAAGGACCTGGTGAGAATGAAAATGGAGTCGGCGATCCTGCTCGCCGTGCCCCTGAAAGTGGACATGGGTACGGGAAAGAACTGGATGGAGGCCCACTGATGGGATGCCCGCTGATCGTCGTGACCGGAGGAATAGCTTCAGGGAAGACGACGGTGGCGCGCGTGATGGCCGCGAGGGGCGGATGCCTGCTCGACGCGGACAGGATCGCCCGCTCGGCATACAAAGACCCGTGTCTCAGGGAAAGGGTGGCTGCGGCATTCGGTGGCGGCGTGATGACTTCATCCGGCATGGTTTCGAGAAAGAGGCTCGGAAGGATCGTATTCCCGGACAAGGAGGCCATGGAAAGGCTCAACAGGATCGTGAAACCCTTCGTCAAAAAGACCATTGGCGGCATGTTGAGGGAAAAAGCGGCCAGGGAAAGATACATAGTGCTTGATGCGGTGCTGTATTTTCAGTATAAATTCATGTTTAAAGCCGCTCTTTCGATACAGACAAGGGCCGGGGATAATATCAGGATCGCGAGACTGATCGCGAGAGACGGCCTGGAGGCGGACGAAGCCGCGATGCGCATCGAGGGACAAAAACCTTTATGCGCTGAATGGGAAAAAGCCGATATTACGATCGACACCTCCGCGGATCTCGCGACCGTTATAAGGAAGGCCGCCGGGATTCGCGACGAATTTCTGAAGAGAGAAGGTATTTTACGGAAGGACCATCATGAATGACAGGATATCGATGAAGGAGATAGACGTGGTCGTCAAAGACATGGAAGAGAGACTCTTCAGCCTGAAGGAGTATCTTTGACCTTGAACAAATGACCTCGGAATCCGCCGCCATCGAGGAAAAAATGTCTTCTCCGGATTTCTGGAATGACCGCGAGTCGGCGGAAACGCTCGTCACGAAATTGAAAACGCTGAAAAACAGGCTCATCCCGTACAACTCGCTGAAAAGCGATCTGGTATCGCTTCGGGAATTGATGCAGCTCAACGAGGACGAAGGGGACGATTCCCTTGTCGACGCGATAATCCCCGAGTTGGAGAAGATTAAATAGCGGATCGGTCTCTTTGAACTCGATGTGCTTCTTTCCGGCGAACACGACCGTGGCAACGCATTGATGAATATTCATCCGGGGGCCGGGGGGACGGAGTCGCAGGACTGGGCGGAAATGCTCCTGAGGTTGTACACGAGGTATCTCGAAAGGAACGGTTACAAGTACAGGCTTCTGGACCTGCAGCCGGGCGACGAAGCGGGAATCAAGAACGCGACGATTGAAATCAAAGGTGAGATGGCCTACGGAAGGTTGAAATCGGAGGGCGGGATCCACAGGTTGGTGAGGATATCGCCTTTCGATGCCAATCATCGCAGACACACATCGTTCGCTTCCGTTTTCATATATCCGGAAATCGAGGACAATATCGAAGTCGAAATAAATCCCGAGGATATCAGGGTGGACACGTACAGGGCCAGCGGCGCGGGCGGACAGCACGTGAACAAGACCGATTCGGCGATAAGACTGACGCATTATCCCACCGGTATCGTCGTCCAGTGCCAGAACGAGCGCTCCCAGCACAGGAACAGGGAAATGGCGATGAAGGTGCTCAGGTCGAGGATATACGTAAAGCTTCACGAGGAAGAAGAGCAGCGTCGTTCGAAGATCGCCGGCGAGAAAAAGGACATATCGTGGGGAAACCAGATCAGAAGTTACATATTTCATCCGTATACGATGGTCAAGGATCACCGCACGGACGTCCAGTCGGGAAATATCCCGGCGGTGATGGACGGGGAGATCGACGAGTTCATCGAGGGTTACCTCAGATGGAAAGAAAGGAAGAACTGAATTGAGCGATCAGGAGGTCACTAAAGAGGGCGGCCGCGAAAGGGACACGAGAATAGAGAAACTCGCGAAGCTTCGGGAAATGGGAATCAACCCGTATCCGTACCGTTACCAGAGGACGCACAGCATACAACAAGCGAGGGACGGCGCCGACGGCATGATCGAGGGCGGCGCGGAGATATCCGTGGCGGGACGGGTGATGTCGCTTCGCGGGCACGGTCACACATCGTTCGGAAATATCAAGGACGGCACGTCCGTCATTCAATTCTACATCAAGGACGCCGAGGTGGACGAAAGGACGTGGAGCCTTTTCAAGATGATGGATCTTGGGGACATGGCGGGCGTGGGCGGTGTGCTGTTCAGGACGAAAACCGGGGAACTTACGCTGAAGATCCGCAAGCTCGAGCTTCTGAGCAAGTCGATCCTTCCTCTGCCGGAGAAATATCACGGACTTCAGGACAAGGAACTCCGGTACAGAAGGAGGTATCTCGACCTTATTGTGAACGACGACGTCATGAAGGTCTTCATCACGAGGTCCAGGATCATCGATACTGTGCGGGATTATCTCAAGGAGCAAGGCTTTCTCGAAGTGGAGACCCCGATCCTTCAACCCCTTTACGGAGGGGCGATGGCGAGGCCTTTCGTGACCCACCATAACGCTCTCGACATGAAACTCTATCTGAGGATAGCCGACGAACTCTACCTGAAAAGGCTTGTCGTCGGCGGGATGGAACGGGTGTTCGAATTCTCCAAGGATTTCAGGAACGAGGGGATGGACAGATCGCACAACCCGGAGTTTACGATGCTCGAATGTTACGCGGCTTACTGGGATTACAACGACATGATGGGTTTCCTCGAGCGGATGTACACGAGGGTTTGCGAGAGGATCCTTGGCGCGGCGGTTATAAAATACCAGGGTCGGGAACTGGACCTGTCCCCTCCATGGCGCAGACTCACATTTTTCGGGTCGCTGGAGGATAAGACGGGAGTCGACCTGAGGGACGCGGATGAAGGCGAACTTGCCGCCGTGGCAAAAAATCACGATATCGATCTTGATGGAGTGACAGGCCGCGCCGCGCTGCTCGACGAGCTCTTTTCGGAACTCGTCGAACCGGGCCTGGTCCAGCCGACCTTCATAACGGATTATCCGGTGGAGCTCTCCCCGCTCGCCAAGGTGCACAGGAGCGAGAAGGGACTGGTCGAAAGGTTCGAACCGTATATCGCCGGATTCGAGGTGGCCAACGCGTTCAGCGAGCTCAACGATCCGATCGACCAGCGATCGAGGTTCGAAGCCCAGGTGAGAACCCGCGCGGATGACGCCGGCGAGTCGCACCCGATCGACGAGGATTATCTGCGGGCGCTCGAACACGGGATGCCGCCCACCGGGGGGCTGGGAGTAGGTATCGACAGGATGGTCATGTTGATGACCGATTCCCCTTCCATCCGGGACGTAATCCTCTTTCCCCAGATGCGGTCCGAGCAGGGCAGGGAGGAAGGATAGAGGAATGCACTATTCTCCGGTCATTGCCCTGAGGTATCTTCGAGCCAGGCGCAGGAGCGGGTTCGTATCGCGCGTGACGCTCATCGCCGTCGGTGGAACGCTGGTCGGCGTGGCGACTCTTATAATAGTGCTTTCCCTGATGAACGGATTCGAGGCCGAGCTCAGGAGCAGGATAATCGAGTTCAACACGCATGTTCTGGCCTTCGCGAGAAATGAAGCCGCATGGAACGCCGTCGATTCGATATCGGCCGAGGTAAAAAACGTGGAGGACGTGGTCGCCACCGCTCCCTTTATAAGGGGGGAATCCCTTCTGTACTACGAGTTCGTGCCCGGTGTAAAGGTCAAAACGAAGGGTGTAATAGTAAAAGGCGTCGATATCGAGCGGGAAAAAATGGTCTCGACGGTCATCGATTCATTTTCCCCCAGGGTGACGTCATTCAAAACGTCGGGGTTCGAGGACGGGGAGGACCTGCCAGGCATCGTGCTCGGAGAGGACCTGGGACTCGATCTGAAGATTTCGTACGGCGAAATCCTGACGCTGGTGAGCGCTCCTGCGGAGATGCGGACAGGCAGTATAAAGCCGAGGACGAGGGATTTCAGGGTCATGGGTTTCTTCAAGACGGGCGTCTTCGAATTCGATTCGAGATTCGCCTACATAGACATCCGCGAGGCGGAGACGTTCTACGATTTCGAGGCTTCCACAAGGGGCATAGGCATAAGGATCAGGGATATATACAAGGCCGGACAAGTCGATGAAAGGATAGTCGAAAGGCTGCAGTCGTATGCCTGGGGCACGAACAACTGGATCGATTTGAACAGCAACCTTTTCAGTTATATCAAGGTCGAAAAGATCCTTATGTTTCTTCTCCTTGCCCTCATAGTCCTTATAGCGGCCTTCAACCTCGTGGGGATGCTGACCATGGTTATAATGGAGAAGAGAAGCGAGATCGGGATTCTCAGGTCCATGGGGGCTTCCTCCTCCGGCATTATGTCGATATTCATGGTTGAAGGGGCCATTATCGGGGTAATCGGGACGGCGCTGGGCACGGTGACGGGGCTTGTCGTCTGTTCGATCCTTTCGGTCGTGCATCTCGACCTGCCCAAGGACGTTTATTTCATAAACACCCTTCCCGTGCTTGTTAAATGGATGGATGTGGCGGCGGTAGCCGTCGCGTCGATGCTCATCTCCTTCGCGGCGACTCTCTATCCGAGCTGGGAAGCGTGCAGACTTCTTCCTCTCGACGCCATAAAGTACGACTGACGCCGAAGCGCGGAGCCGGGAGTATTGCAGATAAGGGGCGGGGAGCTTATATTTAACGGGGGTCAACGGGGGCTGAAGACATGGAAATTCTACAGGCCGAATCGATCTGGAAGACCTTCGATGGGAGCAAGGGACCCATTGAGGTCCTCAGGGGGCTTGATTTCAGGGCGGAAGAAGGCGAGGTCGTTGCCGTACTGGGCGAGTCAGGAGCGGGTAAGAGTACGCTTCTGCATGTGCTCGGGACGCTTGACAGTCCCGACGGCGGCAGGATTCTCATTCGCGGCAAGGACCCGCAAAAATGCACCGAAAAAGAGATAAACCGGATCAGGAACATGGACATCGGTTTCGTGTTTCAGTTCCACTATCTTCTACCCGAGTTCAACGCCCTTGAAAACGTGATGATGCCGGCTGTCCTGCACGGCGCCCGCAAGGAGGACGTTGAGGACAAGGCTGCGTCGCTTCTCGGAGAAGTCGGTCTTGACGCCCGCATGACGCACAGACCTGCCGAATTGTCAGGAGGCGAACAGCAGAGGGTGGCGGTAGCAAGGGCATTGATGAATGATCCGGCGATAATACTCGCCGATGAACCGTCCGGCAACCTGGACGACAGGAACAGCGATATCCTTCATTCCCTGCTGCGGAAGCTGAGCAGATCCAAGAATCAGACCTTTGTGGTGGTCACGCACAAGAAAGAGCTGCTCAGAGACTCGGACAGGGGACTGGTACTCAGGGAAGGAAAGCTGTTCGAAGGAGAATAAACGGAAACGGAGTAATATGATTTGCCAGTTCTGCAAGAAGAGGGAAGCTTCGATACATTTTACGAACGTGATAGGCAACAGGATCGAGAAGATCCACATCTGCACCGCCTGCGCCGATGAAAAGGGGTTCGATTACCTGAAAAAGAGCAATTTCGAGAAAGGCGATCTTCTGGCAGGACTTATGAACCTCGCAGTCCAGACCGGGAGCGACGAGGCGGTAAAGAAACGGTGTGGCGGGTGCGGGAGAACGTACGCCGATTTCAAGAAAACCGGCAAGCTCGGATGTTCGCAATGTTACGATGTTTTCAGGGAGGAACTCGAGCAGATCCTTACCAGCGTTCACGGTGACACCTGCCACAAGGGGAAGGTGCCGCGGCGGTTCGGTCACAGGATAGATCTCATGAGAAGGATCCACGATCTTCAGAAGGAACTGAGGACGATGATAGAACTCGAGCAGTACGAACGTGCCGCCGAAATAAGGGACGAGATCGCCGCATTGAAAGGATCGGCCCCGGCCGGAGGGCAGGAAGGTCCGGCATGCTGCGGCGGGCAGGACGGATCCGCGGATCGTGGGGGGCAGGAGTGAAAGATTTCATGGAACTGTTGAAAAAACCCGCCGGATGGCTCTGTGAACCGGGCGAGGAGAACGAGATGGTCCTGTCGAGCCGGGTAAGGCTCGCCAGAAACCTGAACGGAAGGCCGTTTACCCATGTTGCGGCGCCCGAGGTTCTCGAGGAGATCTCCGGAAGCGTCAGGGTTGCCGTAGTGGAAAGCGATACCATGAAGGATGCCCTGGTGATCGACATGGAAAAGATCACAGGCGCCGAAAGGATGCTTCTTGCCGAAAGACGGCTGATCTCCAACGAACTTGTACACAGTTATAAAAGCAGGAACCTTGTCGTCAAAATGGACGAAAAACTCAGTGTCATGGTCAACGAGGAAGACCATCTGAGAATGCAGTCGATCGAATCGGGACTCGCCGTAAGAAAAGCGTTCAAGGAGGCCAGGCAACTTGACGATGACCTGGACAGGCGCCTCGATTTCGCCTTTTCCGACAGGCTGGGGTACCTTACCGCCTGCACGACCAATGTCGGTACGGGTCTCAGGGTTTCCGCGATGGTACACCTGCCCGGACTGGTGCATAACAACGATATAAGGCAGGTAATAGACGGTCTCAGGCAGGTTCGGCTTACGGTCAGGGGGAGTTATGGGGAAGGGAGCGAGGTCACGGGAAACTTCTTCCAGATATCGAACAGCATCACGCTTGGAGTGTCCGAGGAGGATACCGTTGCCAACATGGAATCGCATGTGAGAAAAGTACTTGAATTCGAAAAGAAAGCCCGTGACAGCCTCCTCAGGGAGGCACGGACCTTGCTTGAAGACAAGATCTGGAGATCGTACGGAATACTTAAGAGTGCCAGGCTTGTAAGTTCAAAAGAAGCAATGAGTTTGATTTCTGCCACCAGATTGGGCGCGGGCCTTGGCATTATAACCGACGTTAATATTCCGGTTTTGAATGAGATACTGATAATGATCCAGCCCATGCACCTGCAGAGGTTGTACGAGAAGGAAATGAACCCGGATGAAAGGGACATGGTGAGGGCTGACTATATAAGGTCCAGGCTCGAAATAGACTGATACTGCCAAGAGATGAAAGGATGTTGAGGGCTCTATGAATGACAAATTCACCGAACGTGTAA
>JBFYZH010000100.1:0-8653 GCA_041309605.1 Candidatus Krumholzibacteriota bacterium | reverse complement strand
CGGTGGCCGACGTGGCCTCAAGTCTCACGCCGGGAACCATGGCCTTTTTTGTGGCCTACTACCTGCTGGGGTTCTTCTTTTATGCCACCCTCTTCGCCGGTATCGGGTCGGTCTGCAATACGGATCAGGAAGCCCAGCAGCTCCAGCAGCCGATCGTGCTATGCCTGGTCTTTACGATAATGGTCCCGATGATGATAATACAGAATCCCGACAGCACTTTTGCGACGGTCATAAGCCTGATACCCTTCTTCACGCCGATAGTGATGTTCATGAGGATCAACATCCTCACCCCGCCGGTATGGCAGATCGTCCTGAGTTTCCTCGTGATGCTCGGATCGATCTACGTCGCCGCCCTGCTTTCGGCGAAGATATTCCGGATAGGGATCCTGATGTACGGGAAGAGGCCGGACCTGCGCGAGATGATAAAGTGGATGAGGAGGGCCTGATACACGGCTTTGTCACGGATTTTGCTGGATTTCGCTCTTGAAGCCGTTAAACTGGTAACTGACAGGTTCAGGAGAGAGCATGGAGTGCGCGATAATAACCACCTACAGGTGTAACGCCAGGTGCAGCATGTGCAACGCCTGGCGCAATCCCAGCAAGCCTTCCGCCGAGTTCGATCCGGAGATCCTCAGGAAGATCCCCGGCGGGATGAAAAGACTCAACATCACGGGCGGCGAGCCGATGCTCCGAAGCGACATCAGGAGGATAGTGGAGATCCTTGATGCGAAATCGGACCGGCTGGAGATCAGCACGAACGGCTTTTTTTACGACCGGATTATCGACATCGCGAGGGACTTTCCCGACATAACGGTTCGGGTGAGCATAGAGGGGCTTCCCGCGCTCAACGACAGGCTGAGAGGCCTGAAGGACGGCTTCGACCGGGCGATGCGGACCGTCCTGCGCCTGAAAAAGATGGGGCTGAAGGACATAGGCTTCGCGATGACCATTTCGGGCGACAACTGCCGCGACCTCCTGGACCTCTACACCCTTGTCGCCGCGATGGACGTGGAGTTCGCCAACGCGGTCGTCCACAATTCATTCTACTTCTTCAAGGACGACAACCGTATCGACGATGTCCCCGAAGTGGAGAGGGTGATCGGGGAATTCATCGAGGCGCTTTTGTCGTCGCCGAGAAGCAGGTTCAGGAAGAGGTTCAAGGACTGGTTCAGGGCCTACCTTAACCTGGGGCTTCTTCACCATGTCCAGGGGAAACAGCGCCCGATACCATGCAGCGCCGGTACTGACACCTTCTTTGTCGATCCGTGGGGCCAGGTTCTGGCGTGCAACGGGTCCCCTTCGCCCATGATCATGGGCGACCTGAATACGCAATCGTTCGAAGAGATCTGGACCGGAGAAAAGGCGGAAAAGATCCGCCAGGCGGTCCGGGTCTGCACGCAGGGGTGCTGGATGACCGGGACCGCCGTTCCGGCCATGAGAAGAAATCCTGTCAAACCGGTGAAATGGGTCCTCAGGAACAAGATGAGGGTGATGCGCGGAAAACCGGCCTGCCTGGATTAGGAACAGGAAGATCCTATGAAAATAGCCGTTCTCGGCATCAAGGGAGTGCCCGGACACCACGGCGTCGAAGTCGTGGTCGATTCCCTGCTGCCTCACCTCGCGGGTCTGGGGCATGAAATCACCGTGTACGGCTACGACACATATACGAAGGATATGGACGATTACCAGGGCGTGAGGGTCGTCGCCGTCCCCGGCAGCCGCAGAAAATCACTCGAGATGATAACGCACATGTGGAGCGCTTCGGTCGATTCCAGGCGGGGGGATTTCGACATAATTCATATTCACAGCACCGATCCCTGTCTGCTGGCATGGCTGCCCAGGTCGAAATATGGGACGGTCGCCACTTCGCACGGTCAGGCTTACGTCAGGAAAAAATGGGGAATCGTCGAAAGGGGCATGTCCAGGATCGCCGAGCAGCTCTTTATGAAGCTTCCCAGGGTGAAGACCTGCGTTTCGATGCCGCTCACCGACTATTACAACGCGAGATATCGCGGGGGAGTGATTTTCATTCCGAACGGGATAACGATGCGGATCAAGCCCGACGCCGCCCAGCTCGGGAAATGGGATCTGAAACCGGGCGGGTTCATTTTCTGCAGCGCCGGAAGGATCGAACGCACGAAGGGATTGTCGACGCTCGTCGAGGCGTACAGGATGCTCGATACGGAAATGCCGCTCGTGATCGCGGGCGGCGGCACCGCAACCGATACGGCATACTACGAGGAACTGAGGGCGGGCGATACGAAGGGAATCATCTTTACCGGTTTTCTGACCGGCGATGAATTCTTCGCGCTTTACGCCCACGCGGCTGTATTCGTCTTCCCGTCGGAGTACGAGGCGATGTCGATGGCCCTTCTCGAGGGGCTCTCCTTCGGTACGCCCACGGTGTACAGCGATATTCCGGAGAACGAGGCGGTGGCGGCGGGCATAGGATACCCCTTCCGCGTCTCCGACCCGGCCGATCTGAAGGAGAAGCTCCGATACGTGCTGCTCAATCCCGTCGATGCGCAGGAGATGGGACGCAAGGCCATCGGAACGATAAGGGAGAATCACAGCTGGGAAGCGATCGCCCGGCAGTATCATGATATATATGTAAAAATGGCCGGGGGGTTTTGAACCGGCCGGTTGAAATGACATGGCTGGTTGAATTGACCCGGCAGTTTGAAATGCCATGGCTGTTTGAAATGACATGGCCGGTTGAATTGACCCGGCCGGTCGAAATATCCCGGCCGGGGGAAGGGCCCGGGAAGCTCCGGAGGTTTCCGAATGTATTCGTTCTATCGCGAACTGTACGAGGAATTCGTAAAAAGGGGATCGGCCGATCCGCTGGGCGAGACTCTCCACGCGGCCGACATACTCTCCGGCGGAGCGCTGAGAAAAACGGGCCGCGCCTTTCTCGAGGAAAAGGGAATTTCGATCGGCGAACTGGTCAGCCTGAGGGGAACCGGCAGGCCGCTCGAATATATCCTCGGAATGGCTCCCTTTATGGGACGGCTCCTCCACTGCGCGCCGGGCGCGCTGATACCGAGGGAGGAAACGGAGCTTCTGGCGGGGACATGCATCGCGGCGATAAAAGGAATGCAGAAGGAAAAGCGGGATATCACCGTGATCGAGCTCGGGACAGGCTGCGGGAACATAGCGGTCTCCATCGCCCTCGGCACTGAAAACACGACCGTTTACGCTTCGGACGTGAGCGCCGAAGCCGTGGAGGTCGCCCGCAGGAACGTGGATCTTTTCAATTTGGGGGACAGGGTCAGTCTTTTCTGCGGAGATCTTTTCGCTCCGATGAAAGGGAAGGGACTCGAGGGTTCGGTGGACCTCGTGGTCTGCAATCCCCCCTACATCCCGACCGGTTCGCTCGAGAAACTCGCCTCGGAGATCATCGACCATGAGCCGGTGGTGGCGCTCGACGCCGGCGCGTACGGGATCGATATATTCAGAAGACTCGTCGCCGACTCGCCCGGGTTCCTGAGATCCGGAGGAGTGCTCGCCTTCGAGATAGGGGCGGGACAGGACAAGCTCGTGGCGCGCCTCTTCAACAAGTCGCCCGCGTATGAGAATGTCGGTAATTACGACGACGGGGAGAATATCCGCGTTTTCAGCGCGGTGAAGAAATAGCGATCTCCGGTCCCGGCGATCTCCGGCCTCTTTGCGGCTAGAACTTGATCAGCGAATAATCGACGCGGACCTGCCAGTATTTGAACATGTCGCCGTCCGGAACGGTGAACATGTGATATTCGAATTCGAATCCGACGCCGGTCGTCAGCAGAAACCAGTAATCGAGGCCTACGCCCAACGACCCGCCGGCCGAGGTCGTCGATTTTGTCACCGTGCCGACCTCGCCGCCGCCAAGGGACGGGATCGTCCTGTAAGCGCCGCCGCCCGCGGCGCCGTAGATCTGCACCATCGGAGAGAGCGTGATATAATATTTCGCCTTTACCTGCATGGGTATTACGGCGAGCCTTTCATGGAAGGTAGAGGGAGTGTTTGTGAGTTCCTCGATGAAATCTATCGTCTCGTTGTGAACGATGTCGTACCCGCCGGCGAATCCCACGCACAGCGAGTTCGTTATCATCTTACCCGCATACACGTCAACGCCGAAAAAGCCCGATCCGGCGCCATCGACAAGCGCCTTCGAATATGATGCGCCGAAATGGATGACCGCCTTGCCCGAATTTGCCTGGCTGAAAGCGGGAACGGAAAATGTCATGCATATAACAAGGAACAACAACGCGCTCGAGAGCAGGCTTCTTGATTTCAACGTCGTCCTCCGGATCAGGGCTTGATAAACCGCATAATCATATACATTTCTATAATAAACATGGGGCTTTTAGTCAAGTTGTTTCACCTGCCGGGCTGCCGGCCCGCGCTCATTTCCTTTGATATGAACGGGATGATGGTGTACATTGTACGTCATGGAGGCCGGTCTCATGCGGGTTTTGATGGTTCAGACATACCATTACTACAGGGGGGGCGACTCCACCTGCATGTTCAACCTCGCAGGGCTGCTGGAAAGCCGCGGGCACGAGGTGATCCACTTCGCCATGAACCACCCCCAGAACCTGCCTTCCCCATGGTCCAATTACTTTACGAGCGAGATCGATTTCCCCGCCCTTCTGGGGGATTCCTCGGCAAGGGCTGCTATAAGTGTGATCACCAAAAGCATTTACAATCGCGAAGCGCGCCGGCGGATCGCAAGGCTCGCCGATGACACGAAGCCCGATATCGCCCATTTCCACAATATTCACGGGCACCTGACAACATCGATCGTCGCCCCGCTTCGCCGCAGGGGAATCCCGATCGCCTGGACCCTGCACGATTACAGGCTGGTCTGCCCCAACACGACTTTTCTGCGAGGGGACGAGATCTGCGAACGCTGCCTGCCCCGGAAATACTGGAACGTGGTCCTCGGACGGTGCAAGAAGGGAAGCCTTCCGGCGAGCGTTGTCGCAATGATGTCGACGATCTACGACAGGGTGTCGAGGGTCCCCGCACGGACGGGCCGTTTCATCACCCCGAGCGAGTTTCTTAAGGGGAAACTGATCGAGGGGGGGATAAGCCACGAAAAGATAACGGTCATCCCGAACTTCGTCGATGTGCAGTCGTTCCGCGCGGATGCGTTTCGCACCGGTGCATCACCTCGGGGGACGGACAGTCACGAGTTGTACCTTCCGGGGTTGGGACCCCCCGGGGCGGTTTCCTCCGGAGCTGATGATAATTATTACCTCTATTTCGGCAGGCTCTCGCGCGAGAAGGGGATCGATCTACTCATAGACGCCGTTTCCGGTGTGCGCGGGGGACGGCTTAAGGTAGCAGGCGAGGGACCGCTGGAGAGGGAACTTAAGGAACATGCGGCGGCATCGGGGGCCGATGTCGAGTTTCTCGGATTCAGGACAGGCGCCGAGCTTCGTGCGCTTCTCGAAAACGCGATGTTCGTCGTCGTCCCGTCGAGATGGTACGAGAACCTTCCGTTCTCCGTTATGGAATCGCTCGCCGCGGGACGCCCCGTGATCGCCGCAGACATCGGCGGGATCCCCGAGATGGTCGAGGACAAGGTGAACGGGATGCTCTTCCCGCCGGGGGATGCCGAGGCCCTTCGCTGCCGCATCACGACGATGCTCGGCGACGCCGGGATGAGACGGCGGATGTCGAAGGCGGGCAGGGAGAAGGCGGAGCGTCTCTACGGCCCGGACGCCCATTATGCGAAGGTCATGGAGGTCTACGGGGAACTGCTGGGGCGGCGCGCCTGAAGTTACGCGTCTTTGCGGTCCTCGCGGGCGCCTAATGGTGGTTTCCCTTGACTTGGGCCGGCACGGAAAGAATACTTCTCCGGGACTCGCCCGGGCCGCGGGAGGCCGGGCGAAGCCCGGCCGAGCCCTGCGGGGGCTCGTTTCCTTTCGATAAACAGATCAAACGGGTCGGGGTGTAGCGCAGCTCGGTTAGCGCGCCTGCTTTGGGAGCAGGAAGTCGCTGGTTCGAATCCAGTCACCCCGACCATTTTTATTGTGGCGGTCATATGATATAATCGGTTTGCCTGCGCGGTGGGGGAGAAGGGATGGGAAGATGGGAGAAATGCGCAACGCAATGCTTCGCCAGATGAGGCTCAGGGGTTACAGCCCGCTTACGATCAAGGTTTATCTCCAGCACATGAAGGATTTTTCGAGGTTCCACAAGAGGGATCCCAGGTCTGTGGGCGAGGAAGGGGTGATGCTTTATCTCGATCTTGTTCTCGGGAAGAAGGGTGTTTCGCTTTCTTACAGGGATCAGGCCGTGAGCGCCATCAAGTTTTTTTACGATAAGGTGCTCGGAATGCCCCTTGTCACGAAGAGGCTGCCGCGCCCGAAGAAGGAACAGCGGCTCCCCGCGGTGCTAGACACGGACGAGGTTCGCCGGCTTTTTAAATCGGTGGCGAATCTCAAACATCTTGCGTTGCTCATGCTCGCTTATTCCGGCGGGTTGAGGGTCGGAGAACTTGTCAGGCTCAAGATCGATGACATCGATTCCGGCAGAATGTTGATACATATAAAGAACGGAAAGGGCGGGAAAGACAGGTACACAGTGCTTTCCACCCACGCTCTCGGGGTTTTGCGCGCTTATGTCAGATGTTTCCGGCCTTCGGGCTGGCTCTTCCCAGGGCAACGACCCGGCAGTTATCTTTCGGCCAGATCGGTGCAGCACATTGTCAGCGACGCGTCCCGTCGCGCAGGGATCAGGAAGCATGTGACACCGCATACTCTGCGCCACAGTTTCGCGACGCATCTTCTCGAGAACGGAACCGATCTGAGATATATACAGGAACTGCTCGGGCATAAGAGCTCCAAAACGACGGAGAGATACACTCACGTCTCGAGAAAGGATATCGCGAGGATCGTCTCGCCACTCGATCGGCTGGTCTCAGATGCGGGCGGGACCAGAGTCGGCGATTATTCCAGTCCGTTTGTCGTGAAAAAGGAAAAGCGCGCTGCGGGAGGCGATCATGCGTGATCAACGACACTGATTTCTCCCTGCCGGGAATTTATATTGACGCTGAACACATGCGCCATCTATCCATGGCAGCAAGCGGGAATGATGTAATTTCCCGATGGAAATGTGGAAGCTTTGGGGGTATAGTTTAAGGACGGCGAACGGGATGCGGCTCGTTTCTTTTCTTCAAGCTGAATGGGGGGATTATTGCATCAGATAGACCTCAAACGATATATGTCTGGTTTAAGTAACCGGTTGGAAGATGGTGTTATTGGAAATTAATGAACTTCCGTGTCGCAAATGTACTGTCGGGGAGATGGATAACGAAAAATAATTGCGCAAATATCGCTTCTGTGGGCATCGCACTACCGACACTTATATGCCCTCGTCTTCGCAAATGCCCGCCCGCAGAAATCTTATACGCAATGAATCGTCGTAAATAAACCGTTATGTGTCATTCTTGAAAGGAAACTATGTCAGAGGTATGGCCTTTAGATGCTAAACGAAGATTGACTCCTAATTCTGGAGACAATATTGGCACATTTCGATGCTTGATGCTTATGCCTTTTGAGTCACGATTCAATCAAGTAGCAGAATTAATTAAAGCTAGTGTTGAAAAGATTGTAAAAGAGTTAGCAAAGAACTATGGAATGCCTGCACTCAATATTGAGCGGCTGGATTGGGTTGATTCTTCTGGTGCTATTCAACAACAAATATGGGAGCGAATCTTTGAAGCTGATTTAATATTCTGTGATATTACAGGATTTAATCCAAACGTGATGTTCGAGCTTGGAGTTTGTGCTGCTTGGAAAGATATGAACAAGATCGTAATGATTAAAGATCATTACTACAAACAAGGATCAGCATTTGATATTGCACCAATAAGATATACGGAATACTCGTTAACAACTGAGGGTGTTGAAAGATTCAAAGAGAAAATCGAGAATATAACTTTTATGGCTTACATAAGCTATCCTGATCGACAAGGGAGCATTCCAAGCATCTCCGATAATATAAACTTGGATTTCACCGATAACAGGGATTCCGATTATATATATACTCCACCATTAGCTCATAGAAGGGTCAAGGATGGAACTCTTGAGATTGGTTCGGTAATTTCCTATGCACATTCATGGGCTACAATTGGGGGACCTAACCATGGATACTTTGATTTGAGATTTTCAGCAAAGTTCATAGATCCTCTGAGGCCCGAAATTTATGAGAAGCCCGAGTGGAAACCCGAGGAATCCTTCATCGCCGTAGGAGTCAGAAGTCATCACTTTTATGCAGGATTTGGACATATAGTATGTTTAGGGAAAAATGGTTCGATATGGCTTTCTCAACCTGCTGAAGATTTCGGAGGATACAAGGATATTGGGATCAGAGGGGAAACAGCCATCGATCCATATGATTATCATGAATTTCATATTTCTATTGATAAGGAGAGATTCCTGATAAAGATTGATCAAGAGGAGAAAGTATTTCAGCTCTCTGAGCTTCCTAAGCTATGTGGACCAGGATATATAAGATTTCAGTCATTGAGAAGCTGGATCGGGATTCAAAGAATCAACATGCTTCTCAAGAACGACACATAACAGATGCGCTTCCGTGCTCGCTTGTCACCCTGGCTGCAGGGACACCCAGGGCGCCACTCACGCTGAACATGGCCGGA
>JBFYZH010000099.1:0-10343 GCA_041309605.1 Candidatus Krumholzibacteriota bacterium | reverse complement strand
GCGTGAGAGAAGAATCAGGAAAGAAAAATTCGCACAAATTACGCAGGGAGGGCGAGATTCCCGGGATCATGTATGGTCACAAGGAAGCCCCGGTCAATCTGGCGATTCCACAGCACGAATTCTGGACCATTCTTCACCATGCGACGAGCGAGCACCTTATACTCGATGTCGATATAGAGGGCATGGAAGGCGGTTCGGTGCTTTCTCTCGTGCGGGCCGTGCAGCATCATCCCGTCACCGGGAATGTGATACATGTCGATTTCCAGCGCATATCGAAAGACGAGACTATCGAGATCGGAGTGCCTGTGATCCTTACGGGTATTCCGAAAGGGGTCAAGGAGCTTGGAGGCATCCTCGACCACGGCCTGCGCGAAGTGATGATATTGACGGTTCCCAGCAGGATACCGGAAGCGCTTGAAGTGGAAGTCTCGCACATGGAAATCGGCAATTCGATACATCTTTCCGACCTTATGGAAAAGTATAAGGATCTTAAATTCATCGATGATCCGGCATCCACCATAGCTCATGTTTCTCCTCCCAAGAAGCTGGAGCCCACGGCCGAGGAGGCTGCCGCCGCCGCGGCGGCCGAAGCGGTCCCAGTCGAAGGCGAAGCCGCCCCGGAGGCCGAGGAGGGGGGCGAGGAATCCTAAGGAGGCATGTCGGAGATATCGTTTCTCTGCGGGCTTGGGAATCCCGGCAGCAGGTACAGGAATACCAGACATAACCTCGGATTCGACACAGTCGATCTGATCGTCCGCCGTTACGGCCTGAGATGGGAAAAGATCGACAGGACGGTTTCTCAGGCCCGGTGGAGTCACTGCGGCCGGGTAATAACCTTAATCAAACCGAACACATATATGAATCTGTCCGGGGAGGCGTTGGGTTTCTTCGGCAAGCTCTCCGCCGATTCTCTTCTCGTGATATGCGACGATATTAATTTGCCGCTGGGCAGGTTGCGGATAAGGGTCTGCGGCGGAAGCGGAGGCCATAAGGGCCTGGAATCGATCGCCGGCAGGCTCGGGACCGGCGATTACGCAAGGCTCCGGTTGGGATGCGGGCCGGCTCCGGAGGGGCAGGAGTGGAGCGATTATGTCCTGGGCTCTTTCACGCCGGACGAAAGGGCCGAGGTCGAAGAAATGATAGGTTCTGCCGCCGACGCGGCGGAATTCGCCGTAAGTCGCGGTATACTGGAAGCCCAGCAGGAATACAACGGCAGGAAAGGCGGCGAATCCGGGGCCGGGCCGCCGGGCGATGAGACTTGACGGTCATGGGCCGATCTGTTATATTCGACACATTGCCGGGCCGGCCGTGTTCTTTATGGCGGCTGCCCGGGCAATAAGAAATAGATCCGGTATACCCCTACTCTCCCGCGGAAGTGCCGGAGGGAGAGTCGTTAAAGTCCGAAGGGAGGAACCCGTCAATGCGTGCCTATGAGTGCGTCTATATTCTTGATCCGTCTCTGGAGGAGGCGGCCGTCAGGGATAAGACGGAAAAGTTCAACGAGATCATCAAATCCCGCAAGGGCACAGTCCACAGAGTGGATAATTGGGGAAAGCGGAAGCTGGCTTACCCCATCAACAAGAAATTCGAAGGTATCTACAACCTCGTCAAGTTTTCCGGCGATAACGACATCCTCAACGAACTCAACAGGATTTTCCGTTTCGACGAAGTGGTTCTAAGGCACCTCATCGTGATCGATGACAAACCGGTGTCCCAGGTATCCACGGCTTCAACAGAAAAAACAATGGAGTAAGAAAAATGGGTGGAAAATCGAACGACAAGAAAACCAAGAAAAAGGACAAGAGGGTTTCCAACAAACCATGCAGGTTCTGCATAGACAAGATGGAGATCGATTACAAGGACGAGATGCTGCTCAGGCGTTTCGTCACCGACAGGGGAAAGATCACACCCCGTAGAATAACCGGGACATGCGCTCTTCACCAGAGACAGCTCGCTCACGCCATCAAACGCGCAAGGGCGATCGCGATACTGCCATTTGTAAAGATCTATTACCGTTAGGGAGAACCGTCATGGAACTTATTCTTAAAAACAGCGTGCCGGGCCTTGGAGATCGTGGAGAAATAGTCACGGTCAAGGACGGATACGCCAGAAACTATCTTTTGCCGAAAAAACTGGCAGTCCCCTCGACCGGGGCGATGAAGAAGGTCATTGTCGAGGAAAACCGCCTCCAGGGGATAAGGGATGACAAGCTGAAGCGTTCGCTGCAGGAGATCGCGGCGAAGATGAAAGATCTTTCATGTACGATCGTCGTACAGGCCGGCGAGGAAGACAAGCTCTACGGATCGGTCAACACCCATGATATAGCCAAGGCGATATCCGATCAGGGCTACAAGATCGATCACAGGATGGTCGTGCTCGAGGAGCCTATCAAGATCCTCGGTGTTTATACCGTCCAGGTAAAACTTCACCGGGAAATAGAAGTACCCGTGAAGATCTGGGTCGTGAAGGAGTAACCCGGCAATCGGGTTCTTCAGGACAGGAGGGAGGTTCGTCATCACTATTCCGAAGAAGATATTCAGGGAATATGATATCAGGGGACTGGTTGATGAGGATCTCACCCCGGGGGGCGTGCGCGCCCTGGGATCGGCCATAGCCTCGACCTTCATACGCGAAGGCATTACACGGGCCGTTGTGGGCAGGGATGTGCGCATAAGCGGCGGCGAATATTTCAAAGCGCTTACGGAAGGGTTGATGGGCGCGGGTATCGCCGTCGTGGATATCGGCGTCGTTCCGACCCCGGTTTTTTATTTCGCCGCGAAGATATGGGGATTCCCGGGCGGAGTGATGATCACCGCCAGCCACAACCCGGCCGAGTATAACGGGTTCAAGATTCTCAGGGGCGAAAGCACGATCTACGGCGACGAAATAATGGAACTTCACTCGATAATCGCCGCGGGCAACCTTCCTGCCGGCAAAACGGCAAGCTTGTCCACTCGGGATCCCGTAAAGGAGTACGTGGACTATATCGTCGGGAACATCCATCTCGAACGCCCCGTCAGGTTCGCGGCGGATGGCGGAAACGGGACGGCCGGCATTTCGGCGCCCGCGATCTTCAGGGGATTGGGATGCGAACCGGTCGAGCTTTTCATGGAACCGGACGGCAGATTCCCCAATCATCACCCCGACCCCACGGTCGAAAAAAACCTTGTCGACCTGAAAAAGGCCGTCATCGGCGGCGGACTCGAACTCGGGATAGGGTTCGACGGTGATTCGGACCGGATAGGCGTTATTGATGACAAGGGCGAGGTGCTCTGGGGCGACACCCTGCTGGCGATATACGCGCGCGATATCCTGAAGGATATTCCCGGAGCCACTGTGATATACGAAGTCAAGTGTTCACAGGGTCTCGAAGAGGATATTCTTCGGCACGGCGGCAGACCTGTGATGTGGAAGACCGGCCACTCCCTGATCAAGAAAAAGATGCGCGAAGAAAAAGCCCTTCTTGCCGGAGAGATGAGCGGCCACCAGTTTTTCGCCGACAGGTATTTCGGTTTCGACGATGCGATCTATGCGGCCTGCAGGCTTCTCGAACTGGTATCGAAAAGCGACCTTCCGCTGAGCGCGATTACCGCGGATCTTCCCAGGTACTGGAGCACCCCTGAAATCCGGATCGCGTGCGATGACGAGATAAAATTCGAAGTGGTGAAAAAGATCGGCGAGCACTTCGGAAAGACCAACGAAGTGGTCGACGTGGACGGGGCGCGCGTGAAGTTCGAAGATGGATGGGGTCTTGTCAGGGCCTCAAATACCCAGCCGGTGCTCGTTCTGAGGTTCGAGGCGTCAAGCTCCGGATCGCTTGACAGGATCAGGAAGACTTTTATGGACGTTCTCGGGGAATATATCGATATTTCGGGAGTTGTCTGACGTCGGATTGTTATAATACGTGTCCGTCATAAGTTGTCGCACGATGCATCCATGGGAGCGCTCTTGTGTATGCTGTGATACTGGCAGGAGGAAAAGGAAAACGTTTCTGGCCGTACAGTACCTCAGGCAGGCCGAAGCAGTTTCTGGACATCACGGGCGATGGCTCGATGCTCCTTGTGACATACCGGCGCCTGAGCGCGATGACCGATCCCGGCAGGATCATCGTTCTGACCCTGAAGGATCAGGTGGACCTGGTCCGCAGGGAGCTTCCCGGATTATCTCCGTATAATATCTTCGCCGAACCTTCGGGCAGGAATACGGCTCCAAGTCTCGCGGCTGCCGCGGCGATGATCCGCTCCAGGGGGAGCGACGAACCCGTGCTCTGCTGTCCCTCCGACCATCTTATAACCGATACCGGGGGATTTCATGAGGCCGTTTCGCTCGCGTCGGAAATCTCGGAAAGGTCGGATGTGCTCGTGACCTTCGGAATCGAGCCGGGCCATCCCGCGACCGGGTACGGTTACATCGAGGCCGGCGATCCCTACCGGATCCCCTTGCCGGCGGAAAAGGGATCGTTACCCGGGAACCGCATGGAGGTCTTCAGCGTAAAGAAATTTTATGA
Organism: Candidatus Krumholzibacteriota bacterium; assembly: GCA_041309605.1. Classification (GTDB taxonomy): domain Bacteria; phylum Krumholzibacteriota; class Krumholzibacteriia; order Krumholzibacteriales; family Krumholzibacteriaceae; genus JALOPX01. Next base: position 5,836 of record JBFYZH010000099.1, on the reverse strand, counting down.
GAAGCCGTCCAGGGAAAAGGCGTCGGACTATATCGCAAAAGGCGGTTTTTTCTGGAACAGCGGGATTTTCATGTGGCGTCCTTCGGTCTTTCTCGATGCATGGAACCGGTTTCTTCCCGATGGAAGGGATCCCCTTGAACGGATGGAGAGAGCTTTCAGGGAGGCCGGGTCCGAAGAGACCATAGCGGTTGAATACGCGAGGATGCCGGAGATATCGGTCGATTACGGCATACTGGAAAAAGCCGGCAACGTGGTCGTTATCCCGGTGTGCCTGGGCTGGAACGATGTCGGTTCATGGGACGCCCTCTACGATATTCTCCCTCTCGACGATTCCCGGAATGCCGGGGCAGGAGAGATAAAGACGCTGAATTCCAGCGGTAACATTTTCTTCAACCCGGGCGGACTGACCGCGGCGATAGGCGTCAATGACATCATAGTCGTTGTGAACCGCGGGACGGTCATGGTATGCAAAAGGGGGGAAAGCCAGAAGGTCAGGGATATTCTGGAGGAGTTGGAAAACGGAGACAATGGCGAATTCAAACAGTGAATGAAGGTTAACCAGGAGGTGTCAAGGATGAGGAGAGCGTCTTTCATCTTGCCGGTATTGGTGATATCGGGAATGTTCGTCGTATCCTGCCAGGAAAAGGAAGGAACGATGAAGATCGATGAAGGTGTTGCCGCCCGGATTGGCGACATGAAGATCACCAACAAGGATATCGATGATAAATTCGGACAGCTTCCGGAAAATCAGAAAAACCAGTACAAAGGTCCGGAAGGAAGAGCGAAGTTCGTGGACATGATCATCAACGATGAATTGTTTTTCATCGAAGCCAAAAACAAGAATATGAGGAACGACGAGAAGGTCCGGGCCGAAATGGAGGCAATCGAGAGGCGCGTGCTTATAGGCGCGTATTATTCCGAATTTGTAGTCGGGAAAGTGTCGATTTCCGACAAGGACGTGGAAATTTACTACGAGAACCATACGGACGAATTCGTCACCAACGAGCTCTGCAAGGCACAGCATATTTTTTCCGTCGACAGCATGAAATGCGTTGAATGGAAAAAAAGAATAACGAACGGGGAAAAGTTCAGCACCATCGCGAAGGGGGAATCCGAGGACGGGTCGACTGCGCCCGCGTACGGAAACCTCGGTTATTTCAATCCGGGCGGTTTCATCAAGTTCATCGGTGTTTCCGGGAGTTTTTCGGACGGTATCGCCAATCTTGCCCCCGGTGAGATCAGCGACGTGATAAAGCACGAAAAGGGTTATTCGCTGGTGATGATAAACGATCTGAAACCGGCCGTGGTGAAGCCTCTGTCTGAAGTGAGGGAGAGCATCATCGAGAAACTGCAGCAGGAATCATCTTCCGAAATGCTCAATGTCGAGATTGACAGGTTGAGGAAGAAATACAAACCGCAGAACCTGGCCCAGGATGAAGTCCTCAAGATGACCAGAACGCCCGATCAGCTCTGGGAGATCGCGCAGGCCGAGGACGCCGCATACACGCGTATTCTGGATTACAGGGAACTGGTAAACAGGTATCCGGTACACAAATACGCTTCGCAGGCCCTCTTCATGATCGGATTCGTTTACGCCGAGGAGCTTCAGGATCTGACGCAGGCAAGAAGGACTATGGACGAACTCATCAAGAATTATCCCGATTCAGACATCGTGGAGTCCGCAAAATGGATGATCGATAACCTGAATAATCCGCATGAAAAGCTCGAATCGATGGAAGAAATAATGGACAAGGCGAAGGAAGACAGGGAGTAAACGGGACGATGGGATTGATTCTGGTCCATGTCAGCGGGATAGCGTTCGACAGGGAGCGGGAACATCCGGTCGTGATGTTGAAAACGTCCGACTCCGATGAAGTGCTGCCCATCTGGATCGGCCCGGCGGAAGCCACATCGATCTATATCGAGCTTGCCGGCAAAACCTTCGATCGGCCGATGACCCACGATCTGCTCAGGATCGTCGTGGAGGAACTCGGCGGCAGGATCGTGAGCATCGAGATCACCGGACTTCAGAAGGATACGTATTTTGCCCGTATCGTCCTGCAGCGCGAGGATGAACTGTTTTTTATCGACGCGAGACCGAGCGATTCGATCGCCCTTGCCCTGCGGGCGAAGGCATCGATATACGTCGACAGCGATCTGTTCATGAAATACAGGCGGAATCTTCAGGTCGGGAAAGAAGAGGACGACGATATCAGGAGGCATTTTCAGAATCTCGATCCGGGGGATTTCGGCAACCTGGATATCTAGGAGGTGGAAATTGATCGAGTCTTTCCAGGGATTCGAACCGGCGATCGGTAGGGACGTATATATCGCCCCGTCCGCCAGCGTGACGGGGGACGTCACCATAGGGGACTGTTCCAGCGTATGGCATCAGGCGGTGATCCGCGGGGATTGCTGGAAGATTTCGATCGGCAGGTACAGCAATATCCAGGACGGCTGCGTGTGCCACAACACCACCGGCGGCCCGGAACTGGTGGTGGGCGATTACGTGACCGTCGGTCACGGTGCGGTTCTGCACTCCTGCACCATCGGGGACGGGACGCTTATCGGGATGGGAGCGGTGATCCTGGACGGAACGATTGTGGGCAAAGGATGCATAGTGGCCGCCGGCAGCGTGTTGCTGGAGGGAACGATCGTCCCGCCCGGTTCGCTCGTGGCCGGAATACCGGGGTCGGTAAAGAAGGATCTGACCGACGAAGCGATCGACAGGTTGAGGAAACAGGCGGTCGAATATCACAACCTTGCGCTGTCGTATCTCGGGCGCGGAGTGTTTTCAAGGCGGGCGGGATGACGCGAAGGATCTCATCGGCGGTCGTGCTCATGTTATTTCTCTCCTGCGCGGGGCGTTCGCCGGATCTTCGGCCCGAGGGCACGCCGGGACAGCGGAGGGAAGAACTGGTCGAACGGATAAGGACTCTCGAATCGGAAAAGAACGACAAGGAAATCCGCAAAGCCGGCCTGAAGTATATCAGGGAATTTCCGGACGGACCCGAGATCGTGGAAATCACGATGCTTACGGGGTCGGCGGGCATCGAACTCGGATACCTTTCGGAAGCGAGATCCCTGCTTCTTCCGTTGGCCGGGGAGGAGGTGGAAAGCTCCGCCAGGGGGAGCGCCCTGTTGATGCTCGCGGCGATAGACCGGGCCAAGGGACTTTTCCATGACTCCGCCCTCGAACTTCTGTCGGCGATGTCTCTTGAGCTGGACCAGGCGAAAAGCGATTCGGCCAGAAGCGCCCTGGAGGAGGTCGCCGCCCTTCTTTCCGCTCCACAGCTTGAAGGGTTGCGGGTCGAATATCCATCTTCGAACGGTATCGACATCATTCTGGACGCCTGCATGTCTTTCGCCGCAGTCGGAGCGGACTCCGCTTATATGGATTCGCTGAGGTTCCAGATCGCCTCCATGGATTCGCTGCAGATAGTGCCCGACAGGGTTGCCGCCCACAGTTATGTGCTTTCGCGGCCGGTTTCGGAAACCGGCGGGACGGCCGGTCTCTTCCGTATAGGATTGCTCTGTCCATTGAGCGGACGGTTCTCACCTCTGGGCCAGGCGTTTCTGTCCGGGGCCTCCCTCGCCATAAAGGAATCGAGGATGAGGGGGAAGGGAGAGATCGAACTTGTGGTCGGTGATACAAGGGCCGACGCGCTGGAAGCGCGCTCGATAGTGGAGAGGATGATAAGCAGAGAGAATGTCTCCGCCCTGGTCGGGGACATATTGAGTTCGACGACGATCGCCGCCGCCCAGGTTGCCCAGTACAACGGGGTCGTCCTTTTTTCCCCCGTAGCCTCGGAGACGGGAATAGACGTGATAGGCGACTTTGTGTTCCAGGCGGCCACCGATTCGGAAGCGGAGATTCACGCTCTTGCCCGCGTGGCATGCGTGAACATGGGGCTGACGCGCTTCGCGTTCCTGTCCGCGGACAACCTTCGATCCAGAGTGATGGAGTCGCTTTTCAGGCGGAGCGTGGAATACCATGGAGCTTCCCTGGTGGCATCCGATTTTTACGACGAAGGCAGCACGGACTTCCTGGTCTATATCGACAACATAAGGAAAGCGGATCCTGAAGCCCTTTTCATAGCCTCCGATACCGAGGACCTCATTCTGATACTGCCCCAGCTTTCGTTCTACGAGTTCGGGGTTCAGCTACTGGGGACAAGCGCGTGGAATTCAAGGAATCTTCTCCGGATGGCCGGGCGTGACATGGCAGGCGCGGTGTTTCCCGCCGAGTCGGACGTGAACGGTAACGAACGGATGTATCGTTCGGCGGCCGCCTTCACCGGCGAACAGGCCGGCGACGTGAACAGGTTCAGCGTCGCCGGATATTCGGGGGTACGCAGGGTGCTGGAAGCGATGGCGCTCAGTTCCGCTTCCGGCGGCGCGCTGAGGGACGAGATGGAACGAAGTCTGAAAAGCAGGCGGCATCAATACATCGAAATGTTGACCGGAGAAGGGCTGCATTTCAATACCGTCAGAAATGAAATAGTCCTGCGATATACGACCCTGAGGACCGAGCCCTAGCGTTTAAACCTGAAATTTATCAGGAAACTTATCCAGAACGGTTGCGGCGCCCCGTTCTCCAGGACCGGCCGGAAGACGAACTGCCTCACCGCCTCGAGTGAGGCTTTTTCGAAACTCTCCAGTCCCTGGACCTTTATGACCCAGGCTTCCGACACATATCCCGATTCGTCGACGTATACTTCGACTAGTACATAACCTTCCACGTTCCTTCTGAACGCGTCTTCCGGATATTCCGGTTTTACCATCTTGATTATCACGAAATCCTGTCTGTAGGGGACGCTGGTATGAGAGGCGTAGGTGCGCAGGTAGTCGTTTGCGGGAACTTCGTCGACGATCAGCTTGTCGATCTCCCTTTCGGGGGCGGTGCTTATCTCCGGGTCCTCCTGGTCGATATCCTCCTCCTCTTCACTGAATATCTCCACGTCGCGCAGCACCATGGTGTGTTTTTCCTCGGAGTATATCGTCGATTCGATCCCCCTGTTGTCGATGATCGTAATATCGGGCAGGATCTGCATCGGCCCCTCATATCCCACGGAAAAAATCCTGCCGGTAACCTTCGTTTTTTCCGCGGCGACCAGTAAAAGAATGATGACGACAAAGGCCGGGAGAATCATCAAAAGGAGCCTTTTCGTCATTCTCTTGTCGTATTCTCTTATTTTTTCCATCTTTTCAGGTCACTTCCTCGATTATTAATATGCCTGGCCGGATAATCGGAGTCAAGGGGCCAGCGGACCGGCGACGCCTCGATGCGCCGAGGCGCCCGTTCGTTTCAACGGCGAGAACGTGGACGGGAAAAGGTATGGACCGTGCCGGCGTATCGAGGCCGTGTCAGGGCAGATCGAATTCGGTCAGGCCTGTATCGCCGGGACTTATCTCGAATGGCAGGCATCCGCCGGGTCCGAGCCCGGGGATATCGATAAGCAGGTAGTGCGTTCCATGTCCTGCGCACGGGAAGACTGCCGTGCCGTCCTGGTCGGTGACGGCGGTGAACACTCCGTCGAGGCTTACGGCGGTCCCTGCGGCGGGTTCGCCGTCGATCTTGATTATGACCGAATTAGAGGGACAAGGACCCGTACGCCCGCTAAAAAATCCGGCGAGCCCGGAGACTATGGATGACGCCTCCATTTCCAGCCAACGTGGATTCCGGAAGAGTTTCTCCGTGAAATCTGATATGCACGCATGAATCTCGCAAGCGGGACAACCGGTCTGCTGCAGGAACAGTTCCGCGGATTCTTCCTTCGATGATTCGACGCATGGGGGCAGCGGTGAAACGGCTCTCATTAAAGCTCCTGCCGCC
>JBFYZH010000098.1:0-6911 GCA_041309605.1 Candidatus Krumholzibacteriota bacterium | reverse complement strand
GAACCTTCGTGCTGCAGGACAGGGAATACCCGCGCATCCCCTCGATCTCCACCACGCACATCCTGCAGCCGCCGAAGGGAGTGAGATCCTTGTGGGAACAAAGCGATGGAATGTAGATGTCGTTGAGTTCGGCGGCGCGCAACACGCTGACGCCTTCCGGCACGGTGACGGAGCGGTGATCGATCTCCATCCTTATGGCAGGGGCTTTTTCCACCGGTATTTGTCTGTCGGTCATTATTCCGCCTCACGATTCAATGATGATGGCATCGCCGGCGATCGCGTCGAAACGGCAGATCTCGTAACACGACCGGCACTTTATGCACTTGGACTCGTCGAGATTATGGGCTTCGGAACGGGGCCCGGTTATCGCCCCGGTCGGGCAGACCTGGACGCAGCGCTGGCAGCCCGTGCACTTTTCCTTGATGATGCGGTAGACGATAAGGTCGCGGCAAACGGCAGCCGGGCAGCGTTTGTTCACGATATGCTCCAGAAATTCCTCGCGGAAATACTTGAGCGAGGTAAGGACCGGGTTAGGCGCCGTCTGCCCGAGGCCGCAGAGCGACCCGCCCTTGATCGCGGCGCAGAGTTTCTCCAGCTTGTCTATGTCGCTCATCTCGCCCTTGCCCATGCAGATTTTTTTCAGAATGTCGACGAGGTGGCGCGTCCCGACGCGGCACGGTACGCATTTGCCGCACGATTCGGACTGGGTAAAGCTTAAAAAATACTTGGCCGTGTCGACGATGCAGGTGTCCCTGTCGATCACGATCAGGCCCCCCGATCCCATGATTGAACCGGCCGCGGCGAGATTCTCGTAGTCGATCGGTGTATCCAGAAACTCCTTGCCCAGACAACCCCCGGAAGGCCCGCCCGTCTGGACGGCCTTGAACTCCTTGACCAGCCCGCCGCCGATGTCGAAGATCACGCTTCGTAGGGTCGTGCCCAGCGGGACCTCGATCAGGCCCGTGCGGCGGACCTTTCCGACGAGGCTGAAGGTCTTGGTTCCCTTGGATGTCTCGGTTCCGTATCCCGCGTACCACTCCGCGCCGTTCCGGAATATGTTCGGCAGGGTGCTAAGGGTCTCGACGTTGTTTATGATCGTCGGCTTTCCCCAGAGACCGGATATCGCGGGGAAGGGCGGTCTCGTTCGCGGCATGCCGCGTTTTCCCTCTATGCTCGCCATGAGCGCCGTCTCCTCGCCGCAGACGAAGGCTCCGGCGCCTTCCTTTATCGTTATATCGAAGCTGAAACCGCTCCCGAGGATGTCTTCGCCGAGAAGCTCGAGGTCGCTTATCGCCGCTATCGCGTTCCTCAGGCGCTCGATCGCCAGGGGATACTCGGCCCGGATATAGATGTATCCCTTCGACGCGCCGATCACCGAGGCGGCGATCAGCATCCCCTCGAGGAGCGCGTGCGGGTCGCCCTCGATGAGGGAACGGTTCATGAAGGCTCCCGGGTCTCCTTCGTCGGCGTTGCAAACCAAATAACGCTGGTCGCTTTCGGTCTCCCTCGCGAAAAGCCACTTGCGCCACGTGGGGAACCCAGCGCCCCCCCTTCCGCGCAGCCCGGAATTCTTTACCGTCTCGAGCGCCTCTTTCCAGGGCATCCTCAAGGCTTTCTCGATCGCCCGGTAGCCGTCCCGGGCGAGGTAATGGTCGATGTTCTCCGGATCGATGATCCCGCAGTTGCGAAGCACGATGCGAACCTGCGGCGCGAGCATCGGATGTTCGAAGAACCGGGGTACGCCATCGATCTCTTCCGGACCGAAATGCCCCACCAAGTGCGGTTTATGGATCTCGTTTTTTTCGAAAAAGACCTCGAGAAGCCTGTCGACCCCGTCGGCGGAGACGTTCGAATAGCTTATTCGCGGCTTGCCGGGCATTTTGACATCGACCAGAGGCTCGAGATAGCAGGGGCCGATGCAGCCGACCCTGACGATATCCGCCTCGAGGCTCCTCGTCTTCAGGAAGGCCTCTATCGCGTCGATCGTTTCCGCGGCGCCGGCCGCGAGGCCGCAGGAGCCCGCTCCGACATAGATCAACGGTCGTTCGTTGTTCGTGTATTCAAGCCAGTTTTTTACCGCCTGCCGGTGGCGCGCCTCAAGTTTTTTGTTGTTCATCGAGAATCCCCTGAAGTTTCAGTACCGACATCTGGCCGTAAATCTTGTCGTCGAGAGTCACGACCGGCGCGAGCGCGCAGCACCCCAGGCAGACCACCCGCTCGAGGTCGTACTCGCCGTCCTTCGTGGTTTCACCCGGTTCGATCTCGAAACGCCTTTTGGCCACTTCGAGCATCTGCTCCCCGCTCTTGACGTGGCAGGCGGTTCCGAGGCAGACCTTGACGTGATGTCTGCCGCGCGGCATGAAACGGAATTGCGTGTAGAAGGTGGCCACCCCGAAAATCTCGTTCTCCGAGATTTTCAGCCAGCGGGCCGTTTTCGCGATCGCCTCCCTCGGCAGGTAGTCGTAGATCGACTGTATTTTCTGCAGAACGGGGATAAGGTCGGCGCGTTCGCCCTTGAATTCCCGTCTGATTTGGACAAAAACGTCATCGGTCATCGATCCGCTCCTCGGGATGAAGAAAAAACCGGAAGGATTTTTCCTTATTTGACGCCCATATTGAAAAGCTTCAGGGCCATGCTCCAGGTATCGACCGGGGAAACGAACAACGCGATTCCGGCCTTGTTGGACAGATCGATCACGTCCTGCGCGGGCATCTTGCCTTTGACGAACACAATCGCCGCAACATCCACAAGATTGGCGGACGCGATCAGGCTCTTGTGTGTCTGGAGGGTGACGAGCAAATTGTTGGCCTTGGCTCCAGTGATGATGTCGGAAACCATATCCGATATGTACACGCCTTCGAAATCCTTATCCTTGTAGTCGTTTATCGCCTTCACTTCCGCCTTCTCGACCAATTCCGACAGTTTCATGATGTCTTCCTTTCCTTGCGCAGGGCGCAGAATCAATAGATTTCGGTCAAACCCGTATCAGCAATGACGATCCCGTCGCAACGGTCGATGCTGCAGCAGAGGCTGCACGGCACAACAAGGATCCTTTTTCCCGGGACACTGATGTTCTGGTTAAAATATTCGTTAAGAGCCCTGATGCCCTCGTCCGAGACACATTTTCCCGAAGCATGAGTGCTGTCGGCGCAGAGGGCCACGTAAACCCATGTATTCCTGCCTGCCTGCCTGCCGATTTTGACGACCTTGCATTCCGGATCGTCGCATGTCGACATCATCAAACCCATCATATCGCCCAACTCGACAAGTTTTCCGCATTCAATGCATCTAAAGTTGAATTTGGTTGCCTGGTAACTACCCAGGTAGATCCAGCGGTGATCGCCTTCCTGATACTCGTCGATCGGGGCGATCGCCTCCGTGGAGAAGAACGCCGAACGTCCCCCGCACTTGGGACACCCCTCTATAACCAGATATCCGTGGCGGATGTCAACCATTTCCCATTTGTGGTTGCATTCACTCATTTGCCCTCCGATCCGGTCCTTGTCCGAGACACAGCATGAAAAACCCGATTCATTCGCCGCACTTCCTCTTCCGCCGAATCTTCATAATCATCCAATTTTAATTGATTGTCAACTTTTTCGTCAAATGGATATCAACTTTCTCCAAAAACATACACCGGCGTTCGGTATATTTTATTTTTTCCTGGACAGTTTACAGCGGATACGGAGGTTGGGGAGCGATTCGATCGTTACGGACACGATGCCCGGCGCCGGCGAAACGCCCGCGCCGCACCTGCCGCGCGTGATCAGTATCCTAAGCGTCTTTTAAGTAATAAGCCGGCCTGCGCATCACATGAATCATTCGAGCACGGGTGTTTCGCTTTCTGAATTCTCGATCATCCATTTCGCGGTTTCTGCCGCATCGGTTCCAGGATACTTGCCGATAAGTTCCCTGAAACATTCGCCGGCCTTTTGAATGTCCTTGATTTCTTCCGAATATATCAGACCGATCGTGAATAGCGCCTTCGGAGCGAGCTCGTTTTCGGGATATTTTTCGTACAGCATCCGTAGCTTCTCGATCCTCTCGGCAGGCGCCTCGATTATCGCCGATAGTTCCCAGAGCGCCTCCGGCGCGCGGCTGTCGTCCCCGTACAACCCAATGAATTTCTCGAAGGCGATGCGCCTCATCATCCTGTCTTCCTTGCCCTGCGCATAGTTCCATAGACCGTCCGGGGCGCCCAGATCGTCAGAGGGACTCCTGTCACGGGGTTTTTCCCTCCCGCGGGTGAAATTTCCATTATTATCGAGTAGACTCGCCGCGGCGGATTTCCCGATTTCACGCGCGCCGGACCTGGTTCTGGCGATGGCCGGCTGCTCCGTGTCATCGACCGCAAAGAACCCGAGCGAGTCCGCGATGTCGTTTCGCAGGTAAACGAATTCCAGGTAGTTGCTTTTGGAACGCGATGAATAGATCTTTGCCAGCCTGTAGTTATTGAATCTTCTGTCCCGTATGATCTTGTCGGCCTCCGGTCCATGCCGGACGATCTGTTTGTCGAAGCTTGTGAATACCATCACTCCGGGATTATACGAGTACAGATAATCCACGATCTCTTTCGGGGTCGGATCGTTCCGCGCCAGATACTCGTTGTTGAGCCTTCCGAAGTCGAGGGTTCTGAGCCTGGAATAATATGGGATGGCGCCGGCGTCGGCATGGACGACAAGCCATTCATCAGGATCTATTTTCTCCTTGAGAAAAGTGCCTATCCGTACATGTTCATCCTCGATGATCCCTTGATATGTGCGGGAAAAGACCGTTAAATCCTTCAGGATATGCCTGTCCAAGTTTTTCCGCAATTGAGGCGTCATCAATGAAACCGTAAGTATCAGAGTCATTGCATCGAACCTGGCTTTGTAAAGCACACCGGCCAGCGCCAGCAGGACAAGGGGGTAAAAAGGCACGAAGAACCTGTACGCATAGTTCATGACAAGGTGCGAGGACAGGTACACTCCGAGACATGCCGCCGTAAAAACGGCAAGCCCGGTTATCAAGCGCCGGTTTTCGCGTATGTTTTCACGCAAAGCCAATACGAAGGCGAGAATGCCCGGCAACAGAAGATAAGTCATGAAGAATTCGCGAAGGCGCAGAAGGGTGTTCTCATCCGACTCTGTGGCGAATTTTGCGTAAAATGTGTTGGGGAAGAACTGGCCGTAATAGCTCCATCGCCAAATGTAGTAAACGGAGAACGGGATCGCATATGAGAGCACAACGGACCACGAGAAAGGCCTGAAAAACGACAGAAGTATGACGGACAGGAGTATTCCTTCGGGTCTTGTCAGGCTCAAAAGGAGGATGGCAAAGGCAAATAACCTCCGATGTCTCGCGGAATAGCCGTAAATCGCAAGAACGATCAACGCGGTGAACATCGTCGTTTCAAGTCCACTCCACGCGTGCGTGTAGAAAAACGGCGCCGTAAGGTACAGGGCAAGGGCCGCGACACTCGCAAGTCTGATTCCCCGGAATGCGAGTACCAGGACGGCGGCCCCGAGATAATAGAAAAATATTCCGAGAATGTGGGCGGCCATCACCGGAGACACTCCGAGTTTCATCGCCACCGAGATAAGCCAGACCATGGCCACGCAGGTATAACCCTCGGTAGGATCGTCGCCGGGGTTCCAGTTCAATTCGCCGTTCACGACCAGATTGTCCGCGTACCTGAAACTTATGAACGCGTCGTCGACGATCCACTTCGGGAACCGTGCCACCTCCCTGACAGAGTAAAAAAGCAGGGCGGCGCAGCATGCGTAGAGAAACACCGTAAAAAGAATCTTCGCCATCCTTGAAATCTCCGCTTTCATCATCCGAATTCTCTTTACGGTTACCTTCAGAACATTCGTCATTTCTTTTCCCGCCGTTTCAGATCCTCATCGTTATTTCTTTTTCTGCTTTTTCAGATCCCTGGCATACAGGCTGATACTTTTCCAGCGCGCTTTTTCAACGGCGCTCGCCTTCATGGTCAACCGGTCTGCAAGGTAGGCATATTCCTTCTTCAATTTCAAATAACTTTCCAGGCGTTTCGCGGGAAGGGTTCCGTCGGCCAGTGCTTCGCGGACCGCGCAACCGGGCTCTTTCTCGTGGCTGCAATCCCGGAACCGGCATTTCGACGCCAGTTCTTCGATATCGTCGAAGACATGTTTCAATCCCTCTTCATCGCCCCAGACCTGAAGTTCCCGCATGCCGGGAGTGTCGATGACCATGCCGCCGCCGGGAAGCAATATCAGCTCGCGAAACGTCGTCGTATGCCTGCCTCTGCTTCCAACGCCGCTCACTTCGTTTACTTTCAGAAGATCGGTCCCGAGAAGCGAATTGATTATGGTGGACTTTCCGACTCCGGACGATCCCAGGAATGCGACTGTCTTCCCGCGCTGGATATATTTATTCAATATTTCAAGACCGGTATTCTGCGTCGCGCTCAGCGTATGCACCGCGATCTCGAAGGCTATCGATTCGACCTCGCTCCTCCGGTCCTCGATGCCGGGGCAGAGGTCCGCTTTATTCAACAGTATGACCGGGACGGCTCCGCTGTCCCAGGACACGGAAAGATACCGCTCGATGCGCCTTATATTAAAATTCAGATCGAGGCCTATGACGATGAACACGGTGTCGATGTTCGCCGCGACGACCTGCTCTTCAGTAATCTGGCCCGCGACTTTGCGGCTGAATGAGCTCTTTCGAGGTACAAGCGCATGTATGGTCCCCTTTTTTTCGTCCGGGCGGGCGGAAACGGCGACCCAATCGCCGACGGCCGGATATTTCCCCCTGCTGTCGTTTTCGAATCTATATTTGCCCGATATCTCGCACGAATATTCTCCGAGTTCGCTTAAAGCGAGATATTTGCCCCGGTTCTCCCGGATGATCCGCATCGCCGAGAAACCCTGACCATCGAGAGGCT
>JBFYZH010000097.1:0-9817 GCA_041309605.1 Candidatus Krumholzibacteriota bacterium | reverse complement strand
TTCTCGAGGAAGGAGACCTTGACGCCCATGTCGGGCAGGATCCTCGGATCGAGCATGTCGAGGGCTATTCTGACCTGTACGGTGGCTTTCTGCCTGTCGGCCGTCGGTATCACGGTAAGTACGGAGGCCGGCATCCTCCAGTCGGGATAAGCGTCGAGCACAGCTTCGACCTTCTGTCCCGCCGCGACCCTGGCGATATACGATTCGTTGACGTCCACTTCGATCTCAAGCGATTTCATGTCGACAATGGTGGCGATCCCGGTTCTCGTGTACCCGCCTCCGGCGGAGACGGGGGAGACCATCTCGCCCGGCTGGGCGTCCTTGGACACGACGACACCCGCGAACGGGGCCCGTATCGTGCAGTTATCGTAATCCCTGCGCGCGACGGCGACGTTTCTTTCGGAGGCTTCGATCGAAAGAGCGGCGACCTCGATCCTCGCGGCGATCGAACGGGCCGATGTCTCGGCGTTATCGAGATCCTGTTCGCTGTTAAGATCCCTTTTCCTGAGGTCTCTCGCCCTCTCGAGATTCCTCGTTACAAGGTCCGATTCGGCCTGAAGTTCCGCCAGCCTGCCCGTCGCCACGTCGCGATCGGCCTCGGCCGCCCGCAGCGAGGCAACAGCGTCGGCGTCGTCCAGTGTCGCCAGGATCTGTCCCTCATCGACGGACATGCCTTCCTCGACGAAGACCTGCTTTATCTTTCCGGTTATCTTCGACGATATGGTGGCCATGCGCCGCGCGGTGACGTACCCGCTGGCGTTGAGAACCGCCGACGGACCGGCCAAGGCGCTTCGCGCCACGGCATATTCCACGGTCACGGTTTTTCCCCGTTCGAACAGCTGGAACAGGACGGCAATGACGATTACCGCGACCACTACCGCGATGGCGAGAATCCTTCTTCCCGGCTTTCTCCCGGTACGGTCGGATGGATCTATTTTCAGGGCGGAAAGGTCTTTGCTCATCATATAAAATACCTGATATTAAACACCTGCCGGCGATGCATGCGGGCTTTTCAATCAACAGGCACATACGCCGTCGATTACGGCTCGAAACCCGCAATTGCGGGCGAATATCCATCCCGGTCGCGGATTTCCAAAACAGTCTATAGGAACGGCCGGGCGATGTCAAATTGGAATAAGGCCCGGTGTGGGAGAGCAAACCCTTAAAAGAATTTGCGCACAACTCTTGACATTACCTAAGGCCCGGAGAATCAGGCCTGGAGGCCGGTCATGGCGGCGCGACCTGCAGAAATTCAATCAGAAAAAGATCGTTTGTAGAGAACCGCGCACATGTTGTAATGTTCGCCGGGACATATCGCAGAAGGAGGAGGGAATATGAAAAGATTCGGAATCGCGGTTTTCCTCGTGACGCTGGCATTCGTTTCGGCTCTCGCCGCCGGGGAGGGGTCGTTTCCTCAGGAACTGACCGTGCTGCAGACGATAAATCTTCCCGCGCCGCGCCATGACGGCGGCGTTTCGATAGAGAAAGCCATGCTGGAAAGGCGTTCGGTCAGACAATACTCGCCGGACCCGATCACTCTCGCCGACTGCTCGCAGCTGCTCTGGTCGGCATACGGTATCACCCTCACCCTGGAAAAGATGCCCGACTTCGTCAGGGGCGGCCTGAGGACCGCTCCATCGGCCGGGGCCAGATACCCGCTGGAACTATATCTTGTGGCGTGGAACGTGTCCGATCTTCCCCCGGGCATCTATCGTTACGAGTCGAACGGGCACAAGCTTCAGAAAATAGCCGACGGCGATTTCAGGGACCCCCTGGCGGAGGCCTGCCTTGGTCAGGACTGGCTCAAGCAGGCTGCGGTTTCGATAGTCTATTCCGCCGTTTTCGAGCGGAACACCGTCAAGTACGGGGAGAGGGGCCGGCAGAGGTACGTCTGCATGGACCTCGGCCATTCCGGCGAGAACGTATACCTTCAATGCGGATCGATGGGGATGGGTACCTGCGCGATAGGGGCGTTCACGGATCTGAGACTGAAACAGGTGATCGGAATGACGAAGGAAGAGGAACCTCTCTACGTGATGCCTGTCGGAAAACTGGCGGCGGGCAGGCAGTAAAAACCGGTTCCGGATACCGTCCGCGAGCGGCTGTCGTATCGCGTGTGGGAACATCGAAACGGTGGAGTGATAATGATAATTCTGGAAAGACCCTACGTATCCGATCTTCTTGCCCGGACCGTCGAGGAACTGCATGTGCCGGTGCTGGAAAACGCCGTGGCTCGCAGTATCGCCGAAAACCGGAAAATCAATCTGGTTTCTGAAAGGGAATTCATCGCATCGATGAAAAGGACGCCTCGCCCGCCCCTCTACAGCAACTCGGAAGACGCAATAGGATGGATGGAAGAGAACCTCGGATTCCTCGACCTGCCGGAAAGGATAAACATGTGCAAGGACAAGGTAAGGTTCAGGAAGATTCTCGAGGGTGATTACCCCGACTTTTTTTATGCCGGTGTCGAGGCATGCGCGCTGGACTCCATAGACGTAACCGATCTGAAGAAGCCTTTCATAATAAAACCCGCCGTCGGTTTTTTCAGCCTGGCGGTCTACAAGGTCGCAAGCGACGGCGAATGGCCGGGGGTCCTCGCAAAAATCAAAAGGGACATGGAAAGGGTGAAGGGGATGTACCCCTCCCGGGTTCTCGGTACCGACAGGTTCATCATCGAGGGGAACATAACCGGCGACGAATTCGCCGTGGACCTTTATTACGACGACTCGGGAGAGCCGGTGATACTGAACATACTTCAGCACATTTTCGCTTCCGAATACGACGTCAGCGACAGGACGTATATAACGTCCGGTGAAATAATCGGGAGATACATCGGACTCTTCCAGGCTCATCTTCGGCGGCTCGGCACGCTGGCGGAGCTCAGGAAGATGCCGATGCATATCGAGTTCAGGGTGGACGGAAACCGCGTGGTTCCGATAGAGGCGAATCCCATGAGGTTCGCAGCCTGGTGCACCACCGACATAGCCTGGTACGCGTGGGGCATCAACACCGTCGAATATTTCCTGAAGGGCCTGAGACCAGACTGGGAATCGATATTCAGGGGCAGGGAAGGCAGGGTCTACCCGCTGGTAGTCGCGTTCGTCCCCGACGATATCGATGTCGATGATGTCAGGGGAATAGACTATGAGAGATTCGGGGCGAATTTCAAAAAGCCCCTCAGCATAAGAAAGATCGATTACAGGAAATACAGGACGTTCGCCTTCGTCTTCTCGGAGACCGGCGAGGAAAACCGCGGCGAGATAGAAAGGATGCTGAAGGCCGACCTTGGCGAATACATGATATTTTAACCGCCCTTGCCGGATCGATTCGTGACCGGCGGGGGGGCGCATGGCGGGCCCCGGGTCAGCGAGATCGCTCGGATGAAGGAGGGGAGAACCGGTAGGTTGCCGGGTGTTTCCCGCTCTTCCTGAAGAAACGAATGCCGCCCGGCCTGCAGGCGTCGATGCAGTCGCCGCAGGCCACGCACTCCCCGTTGTCCAGGGAATATGAACTTCCGTCCTGAACGATGGCGCCTATCCGGCAGGCCTTTACGCATGAAAGGCATCCCGTGCACTCCATTCCAGGTCCCAGCACCGAGGCTCCCGGTATGCGCGATACCCAACCGAGCGCAAGGCCGATGGGACAGGCCGCGCGGCAGAACGGCCTGTGGATGAATAGAGAGAGGACAAGCAGCAGCCCCAGAAGTATCCATCCGGCCGTCGTGCCCGATGAAAGGGTGTAGGCGACCTTGAACGGATCGTACCTGCACCAAATGGCGACCTGCGTCATCGCCACCCATGCCACCAATGCCGCGAGGAGCATCCAGCGCGATATTCGCATCACCCTCGTCGCGCGAACCGATCCGAAAGGTTTGAATTTCGACGGAAGGTGGAGGAATTCCTGGAGGGCTCCCATGTGGCAGACCCACCCGCACCAGGTCTTGCCGAAGATATAGGTTACCGGGATGAGCCCCGCGAAATAGACCAGGCTCTTCCATGAAACGGCCTTTCCGATAAGAAGCCGCACGAAGTTCATCAGGCTCTGGATGGGGCAGGGACAGGCTCCGTTGTAGAATCCCAGTACGGCAAGCGAGGCGAGAAGAAATACTATCCTCAGCCGCCTGGTGCTGCGGAACCTTACCAGGAATCCGGCGGCAACGGAAGAGAGAATGGCTATCGTCGCCCATTTGAGCTGGTTGTTGAAAAAAGGCGGCCCGGCGGGACCGCCGTTCCCTCCAGGCAGGGAATCCGCGCCTAACGTTGACGAACTGTCGACGATCGCATTCGACCGGTCCAGCGGCAGGAATTCATCGCCGGAAGCCTGCGCTCCGGCCGGCGCGAAAGGTATCGCCGCCGAAATACAAAGCGCGGCAAAAATTCCCGGCAGGCACCTTTTCATTTTCACTCTTTTCCCTTCCCGATCTTTTTCATTCCCGGGATAAGGATCATCGAAATATCTCCGCCCTGTCTTTCGCACCGCCTTCGCGCCCTGATCGCCACGTCGCCGTCTTTTCCGTCGCCTTTTATGACAATGCGGAGTTTTTTCTCCACGATGACCGGTTTTTCCTTCACCTTTTTCCATGTAGTGGCCCCGAGTATCTCGA
This sequence comes from Candidatus Krumholzibacteriota bacterium, assembly GCA_041309605.1. GTDB lineage: Bacteria > Krumholzibacteriota > Krumholzibacteriia > Krumholzibacteriales > Krumholzibacteriaceae > JALOPX01. The sequence goes on along the minus strand of JBFYZH010000097.1, from coordinate 5,214 downwards.
TGCCCTCGCCGGTAAACTCGGTGTCGGAGAGTTCGAGGAGGCATTCACCATGCGTGAGCATCAGAGTCAGGCCGACCGTGACGGTATCGCCGGGAGCGTAAATCTCCCTTTCTCCTCCGGTCACCTTGAATTCCATCCAGCATGCGCCTGCCTGTCCGGCCCATAGCAGGACGGCCAGCGGGAAAACGGCGCACAGCGAAAAAACAGCCGGCAAAAAGCGCCTGTACATGGAAAATTCCCGTCGAGTGGTTGCGATTTCCGTTATCATCGGCGTCCTCCGGGGTTGGACTGACATCCGGCAGCGGAACGTTTATTCTGCGCCCGCATCGCAGGGCGCAGGGGAACATGCACGCGCCACGCGGCGAAACGGCCCAGTGAGGATAATAACATTTATCGGCCCGTATATGCAGAAAAAAACCGAACGGAAAGAGCCGGCAGAGGAGCTGAACGATGCTGACGCGAAATGACGAGATTCTTTTAATAGCCGTGATGAGTCTTCGGGATAACGCCTACGGCGTGACGATCATAAGGGAGGTGGAGAGGCGGACTGGAAAGAAACTCAAGTTCGGCGGGTTGTGGGTCTCGATGGACAACCTGGCCCGAAAGGGACTCGTCGAAAAGAATATGGCCGATCCGGAGCCTCGCAGGGGCGGCAAGAGCAAATGCTATTACAGTGTGACGAAGCACGGGATCGAGGCCCTCAAGGAGGCCGCTGAGATGCGGGACAGGCTCTGGAAAGGGATACCGAGGATCATCGGGGGGAGGGAAAAAGCGTGAACAAAGATGGATCGGATCGTGACGGCCGCCGCCCGCCGCGTCTTGCCCGGCGGATTCTGGGACGATTCATGACGTCCGAAGAAAGGGAGACGATCATTGGGGATCTCGAGGAATACCACAACGAGATCCGGATGACAGACGGGTCATCGCCGGCATGCAGCAGTACAAATCATTCCACGGTCGGAGGCGGCTGCCTGTCCAGGCTGTCGCGCGGAGCGCCGGGAGATCCGTCCCGTCCCCCCCACTCCGGCGGAGGCCCGTGGCGGTCGATCGGAGGGCCGCCGGGTCCTCCTCTTTCAAACTTTTTTTCGAAACGCATCTTTTCGAATCTTTCGCGTATTTCGGAGGCCTTCGCGTCGAATATCTTCTTCTGACTATCGTCGAGGACCGCCTTTATCTTCTCGAACTGTTTTCCGGTGAATTCTTCGATGCTTTTCCCGAATTCCGCCCCGAGCCTCTCCATTTCCGGCCTGTCGGCATCGAGTATACCGTCGATGGAATCCCGCTGTGCCCGGCTCAAATCCATTTCCCTTATGATATCGTAAACTATCATGCGGTTGGCCATGTGGGGACCTTTCCTCACGAACCCCTTCACGTGCTGCCTTATCAACAGCGTGGAGCCGATCGCCCCCGCTATCGCTCCGGAGACAAAAATCAGGCTCAACCCCGACCAGATCCTGAAATTTTTCATCTTGACGTTTCCTCCATCTTTTTCTTCCGAAGGCGTTTCAGCCGGGGATTCCCGCGCCGAAATCGCCCTTACACAGAGGGCGGTGAAAGAATGAACCCGGCCGGATCGTCGAGAAACATCATCGCCAGGTCATGAAGAGACGTTATGTCCGATTTGAAAGCGTATATGACAAGTAATATGGTAACCGCGGCCGCGATGGCGGAAAATTTCAGGACCGGCGATCCGTAAATATTCGTCAGGCAGACTTTTTCGGCGATTGCCGCGCGCGAACGGATATCCCTCATTACGCCTTCCTGCCACCCGGAACTGAACTCGAAAGGAGGATCTTCCTTCCAGGCCGACTTGACTGCACGTTCGAGTTTTTCCAGATCCTTCTTTCGCGATCCCATGGCGGTCTCCCTTTCAGTCCATCACGTCTTCGAGTAATTTACGAAGTTTTTTCCGCGAGCGGAAGGCTCTTATCTTGATTTTGGAAGCGCTCCAGCCGAGTATTTCGGCGGCCTCGCGGACGGATCGTTCCTCAAGGTGCACCAGCTCGAGAACCGCGCGGTCTTCCGGGGACATCCTCTGAAGCGCCCACGCCAGCACTTCCCTTGCCGAACGCCTCGATTCGTGAGAAATTTCGCTTTTATCCGATTCTTCCGAGGCGGCATTATCTATCCACTGTACGTGTTCCTCGCTGAGTTCGTTCATTGTCGTTTCCTTCGAACGGTACCTGTCCCTCCAGTAATCGTGGCAGGTTCGCACCGCGATCACCGAGAGCCAGTTCTCGAAAGGGCTTCTGCCTTCATAGCGGGCCAGCGATGTGAACGCCCTGACGAATATCTCATGAGCAATATCCCCGGCTTCCAGGGGGGGCACCCGTTTCATGACGATTCTCATGACATTGTTCCTGTATCTTGTCATGAGAATTTCGTACAGATCGGTATTTCCACCCAGTACCTTTTCTATGATTTCACTGTCGTTTTTATTCGACCAGTCTATTGTCATCTGAGTCCTGCCGGGACGGGGCGTCGATCGGCATTATCCCCTGGAACCACCCGGGCCGCCCGGCCCGCCCGGCCCGCCAGGACCTCCGGGGCCTCTGCGCATTTCGCGCATCTTTTCACGCCTCTCCTTAACGATTTTACGGTATTCTTTCATCTGGTCTTTGTCCAGTATCTTCTCGAGTTTCCGCCCGGCATCGGACTCGATTTGATCGACTTTGTCCCGCATTTCTTCCATCCTGCGCATATCCCCGCGCTCCATGCCACGCTTAATGTCACCGTCATTTCCCATGATATCGCGCATTTTTCCGGCCTGTTCTTCGAGGATCGGCCTTACCTTTTCAGCCTGTTCGCCGGTCAGGGCGAGGCGTTGTATCGTCTCTTCGATCCGTTCATCTGCAATCTTTTCGCGGTCTCCGGTCCGGCGTTCGGCCATGTGTTCCCTCGCGATTCCGCTGTAGATATCGAGCTGGTCTCCGGTCAGCAGGCCTTCGACCTTCGATTCCGTGTCCTTGTTGAGCCTCCTGATTTCTATTCGTCGCGAGAGCATGTCGTCGTCATCCGTACCCGGATATTTTTCCATCACGCTTTCCCTGTTTTCCCTGTATTCGCGGAAAAGAAGGCTGATCTGCGATTCCTGCTCGGCTGTAAGGTCGAGCTTTGTTTTCATGATCGAAAGGACCACGGAGAAATCGGGTTCCCCGTCCGGTTTTTCCTGCTCCCGGCCGTACGGCGCTCCGGAGGCAAGCGCCAGCACCGCTCCGGCAGCGATGACGATCGCGACCGTCCGGGTCATCAGACATGCAGATTTCAACACCTCGTTCTCCCTTCGTTTCCGGCCGACGTGCCGGGATTCGGCGCGTCCGGCCTGTTTCCGATATCACGACGCGCGCGGTACAGGATCATGGAGACATCGTTTCTGCAAATACAGTCGGCGCATGACATGGAGGGGTTACAGAATAATATCCTCTGCGCGCGGCGCGGATCTTCCGCGTCGTTAATTGTTGCCGGGAAGGGCGGCATGGTATAGGATCGGTTCTTCCAGGGGGTGGAAATGAGAGCGTGTATCTGGTTGATTTCGGCGGCAGCCTTGTCGATTTTATGCGGCGCAGGTCGTGCGGCGGAGGGAAAAACGGGCGGCATCGAGGGCTTCGGTGGCGAAAACGGCCTTCGTTTCGTAAGGGAGGATTTCCGTGTGCGCGGTGAGTGGGAGATTCTTGTAGATGGCGGAGCCGCGCGCGAATATATAACGACCAACAAGATCGCCACTCACTTCAGCTGCGAATCGGCCGCCCCTGCCAGTAGAAGCTGTCACGGACTTTTCTGCTCGATGCGCGAATACCTCGATTCGTGGGATCTTTCCGCCGGTGGCGCGGCGCTGGACCCCTCGCGGATAACACTGGCCAGGGCCTATCCTCATATCCTTTACAGGTGGTACGGCGATGACGGCATAATGGAGGAGATATTTCTACCCGATTTCGAGAACGGTCTGGTCGTCGGCTTCTCCGGGTTGCCTGAGAGCGGATGCACCCTCGCCCCGTGGGTGGATATGCGATGCGTCCGGGATGTCACGAAACCCGAATACAGCGTCCTGTGGGAGAAAGACGATAATGTTCTTCTCATTACCAGACAGGACGACCATTTCGAGGAAGGAAATCCGCGCTGGATAGCGATCACCTCCGGAAGGCAGCTTGACTTTCAGCCGGGCGGGCGGACCAGGGCCGGGATTTATCCGAAAGACCGGCCGCGAAATGATACGGCCGGAGCTGACCTCTTTTCACCGGGATCGCTCGGTTTCTCCGGCGGGGAAGGCATTTCCGGCTCGAATTCATCCGGCAGCGTGATTTTTGCCTTCGGCCTGGGGGTCACGCCCGAGGAAGCGGTGAAAACGGCAAAAATCCTCGTCGGCGGCTACCCGAAACTCGCCGCGGAAAAGTTCGCCAGGATAGACGCCCAGGTGACCGGCGGGACCGGCGGGACCGGCGGGACCGGCGGGACGGAAACCGGGATAGAGATGTTGCCTCCGATCCCCGACGGGCCCGATGAAAACATGAAGGCGTACAGGTGGGCCAGGGCCTCGATGGACAACCTCGTCATGCGCCGGCAGGGCAGGGGGATATACGCCTCGTTGCACCGGTCCCCCGATTACCGGTGCCGCGATACCTTCATAAGCCTGTCCGGGGCCTGTATCGCCACGGGGCGTTACGATATCGCAAGGGAGATTCTCGATTCATTCCTCGATCTCCAGCAAAAAGACTCCGGCAGCCGGCGGCTCGGGCGGCTTCCGGACATCATCCTGAAAGACTCCGGCGTCCGGCGGCCCGGGCAGATACCGGACACTATCCTAACGGGCGCCGTCGTTCCCGTCGATACCGTGTATACAGGCGTGGACGGCACCTGGTGGTTCGTGATGTCCGCTTGGAAATATTTTGAAGCCACCGGCGACTCCGATTTTCTGGTGAAGGCCTGGCCGGTCGTAATGCTCGCCATCGAAGGGGCGATCGGGAAGGCGACCGACGAGCTCGGTTTTCTCACCCACGGGGACGGCGAAACCTGGATGGACGCGGGCGGGGAAAGCGATTCCTTTTCACCGCGCGGCAACAGGGCTGTCGAGGTGCAGGCGCTGTTCCATCACGGCCTTCTGGTAGGCGCCTCCTGGGCGAGGATGTTATATGACCTGAGGGAATCCGGCGGCGCCGGAGAACCCGGCTACACAGGGGATAACGGCGACACCTGGGACTTTCCCGGCGACACCTGTTA
>JBFYZH010000096.1:0-51175 GCA_041309605.1 Candidatus Krumholzibacteriota bacterium | reverse complement strand
CTCGCCGATCAGCTCTTTTTCACTGACCCTTGCGACTTCGAACATCCTTGCCTCGGTCATCCCGTCGGCCACTATAAGCGGTCCCGATACCTTGATTATCCTTCCAGCGCCCATATCCTTCCTTCTCCTTTGGCAGTTACGATCTCGATACTTATCGATCCGTTCCCGATATATCCTGTCCCACGGCCTTGATGACGGCTTCGCGCAGTTCCTGAAAGGCCACGCCCTGCGGCATCGGGGCTCCGTCGACCCACTTCGCCCCCCGGATATCGGGAATGACCGTGATCACGGGGAAGGTCCGCTTCGACCTGTCCCTGATAAAATCCCTGTAACGGCCGTAGACCTCCTCGGTAACGAGGACGATGCCGAATTTCCCCCCCATCACTTCGCCGAACAATTCATCCGGAAGCTTCCCGCCGGCGGTTTCGAAGATCTCGCACCCCAGCATTCTGAAATATCCTATTGAGTCCGGATTGCCGACCACTGCGATATTATCAGCCAATCGGATTTCTCCTTCATTAGGGCCTCAGGGCATCATGGCCTCTACGGTTTCCAGTATTCTTTCTTCCGGCAGCCCGTTGAGCCTGCCGGCTATCACTGCGCGAAGCAGATTCGAATCGCGCTCGCGCGTTTCCAGGTGATAAATTACGGGCGACAGGTCGAAAAACCTGTACCTCGCCTCGCCGATCCGGTCGAGAAGTTCCGTCCTGCACATCGCTTCCGCCTTCCACATCGGCGTGAGCGTACCCAGTCCCCTCGCGGGCAGTCCGCGGTAACTTGTGAACTCGAGATAGGTATAGAACGCGTCCTCCGGCTCCTTGAACATCGTCGCCAGCGTCTGCCGGTCGATCTCCCCCCCGCCTATCCACACCCGGCCGTGCGCTTCCTTCCTCAGGGAAGTCCTTTTCAGCCTGATGAAACTCATGATATTAATAAGATCTATCCTGCAGACGGCGTAGTGACGCGTTTCAGGCGACGGTGCGATAGAGAGAAGGTATTCCCATTTTGCCGATTCGCCGGCGCATTCGACCAGTCCGAGATCGGCATGCGAATCGGCCGTCTGCAGTTTGTCCAGGTAATCCTTCAAATGCGCCGGAAGCCCGGTTATCGAGCCCTGTGTCGCTTTCGAGACGACCTCCTCGCCGAGCATGCCGAACGGATTGAAGTCCGGTTTCCTGCCGAGGATCGCCGCCTTCCGGAAGTGGAGCAGGTTGTCGAAATCGTAGCCGCTTCTCAGAAATAAACAGGCGGCGGAATCCGATATGAGCGAATCGAGAAGCGATAGTATTCCTGACTTCTCCGCCTCGATCCCCCGCTCGAAATCGTCAAGAGACTCCACCGTATCGAAGCCGTGGAAATGTTCCCTCACCGCGGTCAGGAGGGAGTCCAGCGGAGCGCGCGCGATTCTCTGGAACCATGCCCTGTCCGGCATCGAGGCTTCGATCGCGCGCATTCTGGCGACGGTATAGGTGTAATCCTGCGCCACCTCTAATCCTCCCGGCCGGTTTCAGAAAAGAGCATGGCCGCGAGCCCCGGCTCGACCTTCTCCTTGAGTTGTTCGAAGATCACGTCGAGTGAAAGATCGACAACCCTCCTGCCTTCCCTGAGCACGACGCCCCACGTGAACCTGCCCTTATCGTCCGCAAGTTTGAAGGAACCTCCCCCAGTGAACGCCTTGTTGAGGGAATCGAGAAATTCGCGGGTGCAGATGCCGGACTGGCCGGACGAGACAACGATCTCCTCGCGACCCGTGACCGCGTTCCTCAGGATCAATTCCCTGATGATCCGGGCGCTGTCCTCTGCGGAAAGCCCTTCGATCCTTTTCTTCGCTTCGTCATAGATCCGGGTCAGGATCTCCCGTTTTTTCGCCAGCAGCGCCTTTTTAAGTTCGAGCTGCTCGCCGACCACGAGGTGTTTTTCGGTTTCCGCCGCTTTTTTGGCCGCACCGGCTTCGAGATCCTTCTCCAGATCGACGGCCTGCCGCGCATATTCTTTCCTTATGACGGCGGCCCGTTCCCCCGCCTCCCTGAGGATCCCTTCCACGGACCCGGCCGCCTCGATGTCTATGCGCTCAACAATCTTCTCAATGGACATAATCAGTCTTCCCTCCCCGCCCGAAGGCGCAGCGGGTCATCAACCCAGCGATATCCTTTGAATGAGCAGGATTGTGCTGAGCAGCCCCAGCACCGCGTAAGTCTCGACAACCACTCCGTAGACCATTCCCTTTCCCACTTCCCCCGGTCTTTTCGCGACCATATTGATCGCCGACGCGCAGACCTTCCCCTGGTAGATGGCGGAGATCAGGCCCACCAGGCCGACCGGCATGGCCGCCCCCAGCACCGCCAGCCCCGAGCCGACCGATATGTTCGTAAACTGGTCGGCCGCGGGAAGCTTGTTGATGATCATGAACATCGCAACCAGACCGTAGATTCCCTGCGTTCCCGGAAGGGCCTGCAGAAGCAGCAGGATTCCGAATTTTCCGGGATCCTCGCTCGTGACCCCGTTTGCCGCCTGCCCGGCGATCCCCGTCCCGATCGCCGATCCGGTGCCGGCCAGTCCGGTCGCTATCGCAGCCCCTAAGATTACAAGCATGAAACCGAGCATATTCTTCTCCTTCCTTCAGATTCAGGATCCGTCATCCGTTTTTCTCAACACCGAATACCGCCTTTCGCTCCTGAAAGGCCTGAACGGCTTCCCTCCTCCGGTGAAGAACTTCGAAAAGAACTCGAGATACTGAAGCCTTCCCGAATGGACATAAGCCCCCAGAGTGTTTATCGCAAGGTTGAACGTGTGGCCTCCGATCAGTATCAGGGCCATCACGACATATCCCGTAAAGAACGGAAGCCCCGTGACCATCTTCGCGATATCGTTTATGGCGATCGCGATCGCGGCGGTCGCCAGGCCGAGCGCCAGCAGTCGGGCGTACGAAAGCACGTCGCCGAAGTACCCCACTATGCTGTAGAATTTCAGGATGCCGGCGAAGAACTTCCTGATGTAGGATTTATGCCGCCTGCCGCCAGTGAGAAATACTACGACCGCTATCCCCATCGCGCACTTCCTGCAGACATCGAACAACTCCGCCGGAGCATCGCCGCCGAGGATCCCGACGAATCCGAGGGGCGCCAGAACGATGATGAAGAGTATCCATACGAGATCGTCCAGAACGGCCTCGGCATACATGCCGGCCTTGAAATGGGCTGTCATCCTGACCCCTATTCCGAAAAGTATGTGGACTATCCCCATGAGAAACGAGATGTTCAGCATCTTCATCGGTTCTTCGAGCGGATTTATGAAAACGAACCGCTGCAGCCACCCGGGCAGCACCTTGGCATCAATCCCCAAAACACCTGCTGTAAATATCCCGACCACCACCGTGACAAGTCCGCATGTGAAAAGGATCCTCATCAGCATCCCGATGCCGCCTTTGGGTTTCAGCTTCAGCAGGATGTACCCCGTCAGCATTGAAAGAACGATACCGTATCCGGCGTCGGAAAGCATCATCGCGAAAAAGAGGACGAAAAACGGCGCGAGAAGTGGCGTCGGGTCGAGTTCCCTGTACCCGGGATGCCCGTAAAGCGTGGTTACGAATTCGTACGGTTCGACCATCCTGTCGTTGTCGAGGGCTATCGGCGGGTCTTCGCCTTCGGCCGGATCGCGGAACGAAATCTCGATCTCGTCGAATTTTTCCGCCAGGTTCTTTTCGATCCTCTTTTTGTCGAGAGCCCTTATCCACCCCTCGATCACGAAGACGCTGTCCGTCCTGAGCAACCTTTTCTCGACCCCTGCCAGTCCGATCGATTCCCTGTAATGATCGGCAAGGACACGCAGGTTGTCGGCGGCCGGCAGCAGTGAAACGGCCCCTTCCCCCGCTTCCGTCAACGAAGTTTCGATCAGCGCCCATTTTCCCCTTTCCGACTCGAGCACCTCCGCCGGAGTTCCTTCCAGATGGTCGAACCCGTGATGGAGCGCTCCGATCGCCTTCATTGCCTCCAGCAACTCGGCGTAGTGCTCCTTCGGGATGATCGTATAGAGATAGGCCTTGCCTTCTTCGCTGTGGAACCTGGTGAAGAATCCGTACTCGAACCTTTCGGTCAGGTCGGCGAGGTGTATGTCGGCGATCTTGTCCTGGACGGTCCAGAGCTGGGCCGTGTACCCTTCGGTCGAAAGGCTTTCCAGAGGGATGTCGAGGTCCTTCCAGGGCTCGAGTGAGGCCGCGAGTTCGCGGCTGTCCTCGAGCGATTCCCCGAGCGCGCGTATCTTCGCGGCGAGGTCCGCGCATGTCCGGCTTATATCGGCGACCGGCGTCTCCTTCTCGATCGCGGCGATCCTTTCCGGCGTAACGGTGAGGGGGGACATCGACATTTTCTGGAAAAAGGACAGCTTCGGGGCGAAGGATTCGAGGAACGCTATGGCCGATTCGGCCATCTCGAGCCTCGATTCGAGTTCCCTTGACGCATCCCCGCCGTTGCCGGTATCGCCGGCATCGATGGAGACATCGGTGACCTCGAGGACACCCGATTCCCTGAGAAATTTTATCAGATCATCCTTGATCGCTGAATGCCCCAGAAGCTGCATCTTCAGCATGCGGCTGATGCCCAAGCTGAACTCCTCCCGCGCTAATGAACATCCATGTCCCGCAATCCTTTGCGAAACGCATCCATTATCATATCCAGCGCCTTCTGCCGGTTGCCCGAGGCCGATTTCTCCAGCTTCCCGATCGTCACGGCGCCGGCTTCGCGAAGTTCTTTTATCCTTGTCTGCGCGGCCTCATTAGCCCCGGCCACCATTGTTTTTTTAAGTTCGTTTCCCGCGATCCGCGCATCCTCCAGAAGTTTTTCCCCCTCTTCCCCGGCCTTCTCGACGATCCGGCCGGCTTGCGCCCGGGCGTCCAGTATACGCTGTCTTGCTTCCACTTCCTTTGAACGGATCTCGTCAAGGTGCTTCTTGACCATCGGTTTCTCCCCCATTAAATATCCGGTCTTTTCCGGAATTTATCCGGTATATCCATAAACCGGAATCGGATGATAATATATAATCCATATCGTACAAAGTAAAAGATTCTTGAGTATATATATATTTTATCCTCTCTCCGTTTTCCTCTCCCGGCGCATGACGGGCCGGCTGCGACCTTGCGGGGAAGGAACAAGGTTCAAAGACCCGCAATCGAACCGGCGCCGGTCGCCCATTCAAGGGAATCAATATAGGCGTCGTTGAGGAAATCGGGCGGAAAGGGGCTGCCGCCGATGGAATCCCAGTTCCAGTGCTCGTAATCGAGGACGCACGCGAGGACCTCGCCGAGCCGCCCCTCGCGGCCGAGAAGCGCCGCTTTTATCTCGGATTTCAGCGGGAGCATCTCCAGTATCTCGTTCATCGGCAGCCCCAGGAGGGATTCCAGCACCGAAAAAAGTCCCGTCATGAACCCCGCCGAACCCATGTCCTCTTCGATGGAGCGGGAAAGTATCTCGCACATCCTCGCCCTTACCATCGCAGTGACGATAAGTTCGGGGGGCTTGTCGTCCATCCTGGAGATGAGAAGCAGGCTGAGCCAGGAACGTATTCTGTCCATGCCGAGCATCACGAGGGCGTCCCCGATCGAGTCTATCTCCTTGTTCAGCGAATAGTACGCGGAATTGACCAGCCTCAGCAGCATGAAACTCATGGAGACGTCCTGCCGTACTATTTCCTTTATCCCTTCGAAATCGATCTCGGGCGACTGGAGCCTGGAAAGCAGTCTCATTATGGTGAGCGTCGATGCAGGAAGGCTCTGCCCCTTGATGATCCTGGGCCTCTCGAGAAAGAACCCCTGGTAGTAATCGAATCCCAGCCGGGCGCAGAAATCGTACTCCTCCATGTTCTCTATCTTCTCGGCGAGAACCTTGACTCCGAATCCTTTTATCCTGGCCACGCAATGCGCCAGCGCTTCGGATCGCAGCTGCCTGATGTCGATCTTCGCGATCGAGACTATCTCGAGCAGCGGTTCGAGCCCGCCGGGATCGACGACATCGTCCAGCGCGATCCTGTAACCCTGGTCCGCATAGCGGCGAACGGCGCTGACGAGGGTGTCGTCGACCCTTATGTCCTCGAGCACTTCCAGTACGACTCCCGCCGTGGGAAGGGGCAGTGAGTATTCCCCGCTGAAGAACTCCTTCGAAAGGTTGATGAACGCGAGTTTGCCGCCCACCAGTTTTTCGAGGCCTATGTTGACGAACGCGTTTATTATCACGTCCGAGGTCGCGCTGTTTTCGTCGCTGAACTCCGCGGAACTCGAATCGGAACCGCGCCTGTAGAGAAGTTCATAGCCCACTACCTTGAGCTTCCTGCTGTATATGGGCTGTCTGCCGACATAGACCTCGGACATGATGGCACCGTTCTCTTCTAAGGCCCGCCTGACCGTCCCTCCGCGCCGGGCCGCCCGGAAGGTTCTCCGCAACCGGTATATTCTTCGGACATGCGAAGCGATTATTTAGTGAATTGATATTTCGCCCCAGGCTGAGCGTTCCCGTCAGCCGTGGAGCCAGCAGCTGACCGACCTTTCGCCGGACGCCGCCAGGACCGGCGTATCCACGCTGCAGCGGGGCATCGCGCGGGGACACCTCGTGTGGAAAGCGCAGCCCGGGGGAACATTCGCGGGGCTGGGCACATCTCCGATGATACCGGCCCTGACCCTTCTTGCCGAAGGCGCCGCTACGGGTATTGAATCAAGGAGCCCCGCCGTATATGGATGCAGCGGGTCCGTGAATATTTCGCGGACCGGGGCTGATTCCACGATTTTCCCCAGGTACATCACCGACACGCGGTCGCTTACGTGCTCGACGACCCCGAGATCGTGGGCCACGAATAGATATGTCAGGCCCATGCTTTCCTGGATGTCCTTCATCAGATTGATGATCTGGGCCTGGATGGATACGTCGAGCGCCGAAACGGGTTCGTCGGCGACGATGATGTCGGGCTCGACCGCCAGGGCTCTCGCTATCCCGACCCTCTGCCGCTGGCCGCCTGAGAATTCATGCGGATATCTCGAGGCCGAGCCGGGCGAAAGTCCCACCTTCGAGAGCAGCGCCTGCACCCGCTCGTCCACTTCCCTCCCCTTCGCGAGATGGTGGATCCTGATTCCCTCGGCTATCGTGCTTCCGATCGTCAGCCTGGGATTGAGGGAGGAGTAAGGATCCTGGAAGATCATCTGGATCTTCCTTCTCGCCCTTCTCAGGTCCCCGCCCCTGAGGGAAAGGAAATCGACGCCGTCGATTTCAATCGAACCGTCGTCGGGCTGCTCCAGTCTCAGGAGTATCCTTGCAAGCGTGGTTTTCCCGCAACCCGATTCTCCCACCAGACCCAGCGTTCTGCCCCGGTTCAGGACCATATCGACCCCGTCCACCGCCTTTACCGGCGCCCCGCGGCCCAGGATCGAACCGCCGGAGACCCTGAAAGATTTCCTTATCCGGAGCGCCTTCAGTATCTGCCGGTCATTCATGGTCGTAACCTTTCATCGAATCCTCCAGCTCCCATGATTCCAGGCGGCGCGGGAGGCCGCCGCGCCGGGAATCATTTTACGTCCCCTCGCGCAGCCAGCACCTCGACAGCCGCCCGCCGGCGATGGAAAACATGGGGGGCTCCTGCTTCAGGCACCTTTCCTGCCTCTTCGGGCAGCGGTCGCTGAACCTGCACCCCGCCGGCAGCCTGAGTGGATCCGGAACATTCCCGGGAATCACCTGCAGGCGGTCCATCCGGGCGCCGAGTTTCGGAATCGAGGCAATCAGCCCTTCCGTATAGGGGTGAGCCGGGTCAGCGAAGAGCGAATCTATCGGTGCCTGCTCGACGACGACTCCCGCGTACATGACGACCACCCTGTCGGCCATCTGCGCGACGACGGCGAGGTCGTGGGTGATAAGAAGCACCGACATCCCCATCTTTTCCTTCAGGTCGAGAAGCAGTTCGATGATCTGGGCCTGGACGGACACGTCGAGCGCCGTGCTGGGTTCGTCGGCTATAAGGAGCCTCGGCTGGCAGCTCAGCGCCATCGCTATCATCACCCTCTGCCGCATCCCTCCGCTCATCTGATGCGGATAATTGCCGTACCTTTTCGCGGGATCCGGTATCTTCACCAGCCCCAGCATTTCGACAGCCTTTTCACGGGATTCTTTCCTCCCCATCTTCTGGTGCAGGGCTATCGTTTCGCGAATCTGTTCTCCGCAGGTGAAAACCGGGTTGAGGCTGCTGAGCGGTTCCTGGAAAACGATCGAGATGTCGTTCCCGCGGACTCTTCGCATCTGTTTTTCGGGAAGCTTCAGCAGATCCATTCCATCCATCATCACAGATCCGGCGGATATCCTTCCGGGAGGATACTGCACGAGACGCATGATAGACAGCGCCGTCACGCTCTTGCCGCAACCCGATTCCCCGACCAGCCCGACGGTCTCCTGCTTTCCTATCTCGAAACTGACGCCGTCGACGGCTTTCGCCGCCCCCGCCTCGGTGACAAATTCGGTCGTCAGTCCTTTTATTTCAAGCAGGGTTTCCATGATCCTTCCATATCAACTGAAATGAACCGGGTCGAACGATTCCTTGAGTCCGTCGCCGAGAAGGTTGTACCCGATCACCGTCGCGATGATCGCCAGCCCGGGAAAGGTCGAGACCCACCACGCGCCGAGCAGAACTTCCCGTCCCTCGAACACCATCCGGCCCCAGCTCGGTATGGGCTGGGGAACTCCAAGACCGAGAAAACTCAGGGAGGCCTCGGTCAGGATGATGCCGCCGATCCTCAGCGTGGCCGAAATTATCATCACTGTCAACGTATTCGGGATCAGGTGCCTGAATATTATCCTTCGCCCTCCCGCTCCCAGCGATTCCGCGGCAACAACAAAATCCTGCCTTCGCAGGGAAAGGACCTGTCCCCGAACGAGCCTGGCGGTGGCCATCCAGCCGGTCGCCCCGAGCAGTATTATCACCAGCGGGACCGAGTTCGAAAAAAGGGCGATGCAGGTCAGAAGAAGGAAAAGCCTTGGTATGGCCATCAGGGCGTCGACGACACGCATTATGACGGCGTCGATCCATCCCCCCGCGTATCCCGCCGCGGCGCCCGCCAGCGCGCCTAAGATCACCGACAACGAGACCGAGAGAAAACTGATCGCGAGCGATATCCGGGAACCGTAGAGGACCCTCGCGAGAACATCCCGCCCGAACTTGTCGGTGCCCAGCGGATGGGACCAGCCGGGAGCGTTGTGTCTCATCTCCGGAAGCGGGCCCTGGCTGACCGGATCGTACGGAGTGAGCATGGGCGCGAAAACGGCCATCAGGTAAAGGATCACGACGATGACCGCACCCGCCATACCCGTCCGGTTTTTCCGGAACCTTACCCATCCGCCGGACCAGCAGCCCCTGTTCGCTTGTTGAAACGCCGTTTCCGTCATCGGCGGAACCTCCGGCCGTATAACGCGGCCATGGATCCTTCCCCGGACCGTCACCGGTCGGTTTGCCTCGCCATTATCCGCGGATCGAGCAGTGCGTATCCCGCGTCCGCGAGAAGATTGCCCATTATGACCATGACCGCCACCACGAAATTCACGGCCAGAATCACGGGGTAGTCCCTCGTATATATCGCGTCGACCATGAGCCCTCCCATCCCCGGCCACGAGAATATCTTTTCCACTATCACCGCGCCGCCGAGAAGAAAGGGCAGGCTCATCCCCAGTATCGTCACCACCGGTATCGCCGCATTCCTGAAGGCGTGCTTGAACATGACGCTCGCCTCGGTAAGCCCCTTGGCCCTGGCGGTCCTGATGTAGTCTTCCCTGAGCACGTCGATCATGCTGCCCCTCATGTAACGCGCCAGCCCCGCGGCCGATGCGACGCCCAGCACGAAGGCCGGCAGCGCGAGGTGCTTCGCCCTGTCGAAGAACAGGGCGGCGCCGGACAGCGACACCGAATCCAGAGACTGCATGTGGGACGACGGGAGCAGCCCGAGTTTCAGGGAAAAAACCAGTATAAGCATCAGGGCAAGCCAGAATGACGGTATGGAATATACGAAGAGGGCTATGATCGTGTTGAGCCTGTCGAATACCGAATACCTTCTCGCCGCCGACATCATCCCCAGGACGATGCCCGTAACGACGTAAAGAACCATGGAAGCCACGGTAAGCCGGAGGGTGTTCGGTATGGTCTCGGCCAGAATCGAAGCGACCGGCCTGTTGTACCTGAAGCTTACTCCGAAATCGCCGCGGGCAAAACCGGCGGCCCACCGGAAATACTGCTCGACGACCGGCCTGTCGAGGCCGAGACGTTCGCGCATAAGCGCCACGGTTTCGGGGGATATGTCCGGGTGGTCGTAGCGCGCCATCGGGTCTCCGGGAGCGAGATGAAGAAGAAAGAAGGTGATCGTCAGCACGATCCAGACCAGGATCAGCGACTGAAGAATCCTCCTGAGCAGAAACGCCGCCATTATTCCCTTTCCCTTCCCGCTGCGAGGCCGGCGAACTCGCGGGCTTTTTCCGCCGCCCTGGACATCACGAGGTTCATCTCCCCGCTGCCGGGAACATACGGTTCGAAGAGCGCTCCGAATGTCCCCGTAAAGGATTCCTTCAGCGCCTCCCTCATCTCCCCGTCGCTTATATCCACGCCCCTCTCGGCTGCGACGCTCGTCACGAGGCTTCCGAGATCGCCCCAGTCGCCCTTGAGATATCGCGTTATTCTTTCCGAGGCCGGCCTGAGCAGTATCGATCCGTGCTGTAAAAATGCCGTCCTGGTCCTTCTCTGGGCGTTCCCCGCGATCTTCCTGCCCCGGACGACGATTTCGTGCCGGCTGGCGGATACAAGACAGGGGGAGGTCATCGAGCCACCCGGCCTGCCCGGTTTCCCGCCGGCTATCTCCGCTTGAACGCCCACGGATCTCAAAGCCCGGACCAGGGCGCGTGAAATGCCCAGAAACGTCTCCCGGAGGGAGCCGTCGAAGGGGGGCGATCCCGCCGACGCGGCGACGCAGTAGGTCAACTCTCCGTCGTGCAGAAGAGCCCTGCCGCCGGTTATCCTTCGCGCCAGTCCTATCCCGTCCCTCTCCAGCTTTTCCACGTCGATGACCTTCCCGGGGTCCTGGTGGTACCCGATCGTGACGGCGGGAGGGTTAAAAGAATAAAGGCGGAGAAACGGATCTCCGCCCTTATTTTCGATCTTCGATAAAATGAACTCGTCCACGGCCATATTGACGGCGCCGGTCGACGGTTTGTCATCGATAAGAAACCATCTCTGCATCAGACCACGCTTCCTCCGGGTTTCCCGATGCGTTCATTCCTCGGCACGCGCCGGTTCATTCCGGGCCGCCGGCCGGTCCCGCCCAGCAGAGATCGGGGTTCCTTGCCGCGGCGGCTTCGTCGAGCCGCCTGACCGGCGTGGTCACCGGGGCATCGTGAAGGATCTGCGGATTCTCCCTCGCCTCGATCGATATCCTCTCCATGACCGACGCGAAATGATCGAGCGTTTCCCTCTTCTCCGTTTCGACCGGCTCGATCATCAGGGCCTCCTCGACGATCAGCGGAAAATAGACCGTCGGGGCGTGAAGCCCGTAATCGAGAAGTCTTTTGGCCACGTCGGTCGTCCTGACGCCGTGTGCCTTCAGGTTCCTGCCGGAAGCCACGAACTCGTGCATGCAGGGTCCCGGGTACTTGATATCGTACCATTTGCCGATCCGGCTCATCAGATAATTCGCGTTTATGATCGCGTTTTCAGACACGGCTCTGAGCCCGCTCGCGCCGCATGCGCAAATGTACGCGTACGCCTTTACGAAGACGTTGAAATTCCCGTACCACGAGTGGACCTTCCCGATCGACTTTTCCGACACGTGGTCGAAGGCGAAGCCGCCGCCCTCGCGCACGACGCGCGGGACCGGAAGGAAATCGACAAGGTGTTCCCTTACGCCGACCGGCCCCGACCCGGGCCCGCCGCCCCCGTGCGGCGTGGCGAAGGTCTTGTGAAGATTGACGTGCATGATGTCGATCCCTATAGATCCGGGCCTGACCAGGCCGAGCAGCGCGTTCATGTTGGCCCCGTCCATATAGACGAGGGCGCCGGCGCGATGAACGATCTCTATGATCCTGGCGATCTCCTTTTCGAAAAGACCGAGGGTGTTGGGAAGGGTCAGCATGAAAACGGCCGTTTTCTCGTTAACCTCTTTTTCGAGGATCTCCGGATCGATCAGGCCCTTATCGTTCGATGGAATCGTCTTCGGAGTAAAACCGCATATCACGACGCTCGCCGGGTTGGTCCCGTGGGCGGAATCCGGAACAATCACCACGTTCCTGTCTTCTCCGCGGCCGCGGAAGTAATCCCGGGCGATCATCATGCCGGTCAGTTCGCCGTGAGCCCCGGCCACCGGCTGAAGACTGAAGGCGCTCATCCCCGTTATCTCGCATAGGGCGGATTCGAGGTTATATATCAGTTCAAGGGCGCCCTGCACGTCTTCCTCGTCCTGGGCGGGATGAAGACCCGTGAATCCGTCCAGCCTCGCGATCTCCTCGTTGACGACCGGGTTGTATTTCATTGTACAGCTTCCGAGGGGGTACATCCCCTTGTCTATATGGTAATTCTTCGACGCCAGCTCGACGTAATGCCTGATCAGATCCTGCTGGCCGATCCGCGGCAGTCCGACCTCGCCGCTGCGGGAGATCAGATCGTCTATTCTCTCCTCGGGAAAGTCGTTTTCGGGGATGTACCGGCCGCTGACTCCGCCGGTCCCCTTTTCGAATATCGTGGCGCTCATCGCCCGCCTCCCTTCCCGGCCGCAATGTCGCCGTATTTTTCTATCTCGGCGCGCGTTCGTTTCTCCGTGACCGCAACCAGTATGGCGTCCCCCCCGAGAAGGGGATAATCGCCGGACAGTGGTATCCCGCCAAGTATCCCCTCGGCCCTGGCCTGGGAGAGAAAACTCTCGGAACTTCCGGGCATTCTCACGACGAACTCCTGGAAGAAATTGTCGCCGAACGGCATGACGCATCCTTCCACGCCCGAAAGAAGCCTGTAGAGCGCGTGGCTTTTCGCAGCGCTCTGCCTTGCCACCTCCCTGAACCCGTCCTCTCCCATGGTGGAAAGGTAGACCGCTGCGGACAGGGCGCAGAGGCCCTCGTTCGAGCATATGTTCGATGTCGCTTTTTCGCGCCTTATATGCTGCTCGCGCGTCTGCAGGGTCATCACGTATCCGCGCTTTCCGTCGATGTCGGTCGTGGCGCTGATAAGCCGTCCCGGGCACTTGCGGATGTACTCCTGCCTGGCGGCCATGAAACCGAGAAGCGGCCCTCCGAAACTCTGCGGGATGCCCAGGGACTGGCCTTCTCCCACCGCTATGTCGGCGCCGTATTCTCCGGGCGGCGACAACAAGGCCAGTGACACCGGGTCGACGAGAGCGACCAGCAGGGCCCCCTTCGAATGCGCCAGGTCCGAAATCCGGGCGGCATCCTCGATCATCCCGAAATAGTTGGGGTTCGCCATCACGAGCGCGGACGCCTTTTCGGAAAAAAGCTCCTCGGCCCTGCCGAGATCCATCGTGCCTTCGTCGGTCCACGGGACCTCTTCTATCCTGATCCTCCTGCCCGCGGCGTAACTCTCCAGAACCGCCCTGACCCTTGTCGACAGGGCGGCCGGGACCAGGATACGGTCCGATCGCTTGATCGAACAGGCCATGAACATCGCTTCGGCAAGCGAGGTGGCCGCGTCGTACATCGAGGCGTTGGCCGCGTCCATGGCGGTCAGCCTCGCTATCATCGTCTGGTACTCGTAGATGGCCTGGAGAGTGCCCTGGCTGACCTCCGCCTGGTACGGGGTGTACGACGTGTAGAATTCGCTTCTCGACAGGACGTACCTGACCGTGGCCGGTATGAACCGGTCATAGATACCCCCGCCGAGAAAACTGGCGAGGGAGCCGGCGGGCCTGTTGCGCGAAGCCATCGCGCCGACGTGCGAGCGCACTTCCGTCTCGCTCATCGGCCGGCCGAGTTTCAAATCGCCTTTCACCCTGAGGGCGGGATCCACCGGCGAAAGCAGCTGCTCGAAAGAGGAGACCCCGGTGGCCCTCAGCATCTCCTCGCGATCGCTGTCGGTGTTCTGAATAAAGCTCATCTGTCCATCCTTCCGGATTTCCGACCTGTCGCCGGATGCTATTCCCCGGCCTGTTCCCCGAGAAATTCCTGGTATTCCTCATAGCTGAAAAGGACTTCGAGTTCGCCCGGATCGTCCATCTTCACCTTGATGAACCACCCGTCCTCGAAAGGGCTCTTGTTGACCGTTTCGGGATCCTCGATGATCTCTTCGTTGATCTCGATGATCGTCCCGCTCACAGGCGAGAAAAGCTCGGCGACGGTCTTTACCGCCTCTATAGTCCCTATCGGATCCATCTGCTGGACCTCGGTGTCGACCTCGGGCAGCTCGACGTAAACGATATCCCCCAGTTCTCCGGTCGCGTAATCGCTGATACCGATCACCGCCACGTCGTCCTCCGCGTAGACCCACTCATGCTCTTTTGTGAATCTGCATTCTTCCGGAACCATTTCCTACCATCCTTTCGTTCACGCTCTAATCGTTGACTGATCCTTTATAGAACGGCATTGCGGCCGTCGCGGCCGGCACCGATTTTCCCCTGATCCCGATTGTAATACCTTCGGCGGCGGCGGGTACAGAGCTTTTGACGAGAGCCATGGCCAGGGATCTGCCGAGGGTCGGCGAAAAGGTTCCGGATGTGACGCAGCCCACCGCTTCATCATTGTGGAAGACTGTGCATCCCTGCCTGGGTATCCCCCTCTCGGTCAGTTCGAGTCCCGTCAGCCTCCTCGCCGGTCCGGCCTCCTTCTCGGCCAGCAGGGCGTCGCGTCCCATGAAATCGCCCTTCTTCAGCTTGACGACCCAGGCAAGCCCCGCCTCGAGGGGCGAGGTCTCCTCGTCGATCTCGTGGCCGTAGAGACAGTAGCAGGGCTCGAAGCGCAGGGTGTCCCTGGCTCCGAGCCCGATGGGCGCGGCGCCGAGGCTTCTTCCCTCCTCCAGAAGGTCGCGCCAGACCCGCAGGGTCATCGCGACGGGAAGATATATCTCGTATCCCAGTTCGCCGGTATACCCCGTTCGCGAAAGAATGATTTCTTCCCCCTCGTGTTCGAAGGCAAGAAAACTGTAATACGGCAGATCCTTCAACCTGTCCTTTACCGGAGCGAACATCGGGCTGCGAAGAAGAAGATCTCTGGAGGCCGGGCCCTGCACCGCGATCTGCCCTGTTTCTTCGGAGATGTTCGCTATTTCCGCGTCCCCTTCGCGAATCTTCAGCAGATGTTCGTGAATCTTCGCGGTGTTGACGGCGTTGACGACGAAGAGAATCCGTTCCCCGGAAAACCTGTACACGAGAAGGTCGTCCAGCACATGACCCTTTTCGTTGCAACATACCGTGTAGCAGATCTGTCCGTCCTTCAACCTGCCCACGTTGTTGCTTACGGCATAATCGGCGAATTTCATCGCATCGGAACCGGTCAGTTCGATCTCCCCCATGTGGCTGACGTCGAAGAGTCCGACCTTGCCACGGACCCTTTCGTGCTCGGCCACTATGCCCTCGAACGAGACGGGCATGAGGTATCCTGCGAAATCGACGATGCGCCCGCCGAGTTCCACGTGTGAATCGTATAAAGGCGTTTTCAAAGCCATCTGCCACTCCTTCTGAAAGCGTTACGTATCCGCCGCGCCTGGATCCGGGGCCTCATCCCCGCGATCTTCGCCGGGGTCACTTCGATGCCGGGCGCACTTCGATTTTTCATTGTCCGCGCCCGCCCTGCTTCGATCGTCCCGGGCGCAGGTACTTTCCCATCATCCTGCCCGTCCAGGACTGCGCGCACTCCACGATACCCGCCGGCGATCCCGTATAGACGACCTCCCCGCCCTTCTCTCCCCCCTCGGGACCGAGATCTATGATGTAATCGGCATGCCGGATGATGTCCGGATTATGCTCGATCACTATGACCGTATTACCCTTGCCGACCAGCCTGCCGAGAACCGTCATCAACAGCTTCACGTCCTCGAAGTGAAGACCTGTGCTGGGTTCGTCGAGGATATAGAGAGTGCTGCCGGTACCGACCCTTGATAGCTCGGTGGCAAGTTTGACCCTCTGGGCTTCGCCCCCCGAAAGGGTCGTGGCCGGCTGTCCAAGCCTGATATACCCCAGCCCGACCTCCTGAAGGACCTTCAGCTTCCTTCTCACGGAAGGTATATTCTCAAAGAAAAGAAACGCTTCGTCAACGGTCATTTCAAGCACTTCCGAAATATTCCGGTTTTTGAAGGCGATTTCAAGGGTCTCCCTGTTGTACCGCCTGCCCTTGCACTCCTGGCAGTGCACGTAAACGTCAGGGAGGAAATGCATCTCGACCTTGATCATGCCGTCTCCAAGACAAGATTCGCACCTGCCGCCCTTGACGTTGAAACTGAAGCGGCCCGGCTTGTATCCCCTGACCTTCGATTCGGGAAGCCTGGTGAAAAGGTCCCTGACGGGGCCGAATATGCCCGAGTAGGTTGCCGGGTTCGAGCGCGGCGTTCTTCCGATCGGCGACTGGTCCATGTTGATGACCTTGTCTATGTTCCCCATCCCTTCGATATGATCGTGCGTTCCGGGGAGCGTCGTGCTCCGGTAGAAATGCCTGTGAAGAGCCCTGAAAAGGATGTCGTTGACGAGCGTGCTCTTCCCCGACCCGGAGACCCCCGTGACGCATATCATCTTCCCCAGCGGGAATGCAACGTCGATGTTCTTGAGGTTGTTCGCCCTCGCTCCCTTCAGGACGAGTTCCTTTCCGTTTCCCGGCGCCTTTCCGTCCTTGTACTCGAAGTACTCTTCCTTCCTCAGGTATTGCCCGGTCAGGCTTTCCGGGACCTTCACGATTTGCGCCGGAGTGCCCGAGGCGACGACGTGCCCGCCATGCTCGCCGGCTCCCGGACCGAGGTCGATGACGTGGTCGGCCGCCAGTATCGTTTCCCTGTCGTGCTCGATCACTATGACCGTATTCCCCGCGTCCCTGAGCTCCCTGAGGGTGGCGATCAATTTCGCGTTGTCCCGCTGGTGAAGGCCGATCGAAGGTTCGTCGAGTATGTAGAGAACTCCGACCAGGCTCGATCCGATCTGCGTCGCGAGCCTGATCCTCTGTCCCTCCCCGCCGGCGAGTGTTCCGGCCGACCTGTCGAGTCCCAGATAATCCAGCCCCACATTTTTCAGGAAGCCGAGTCTCGAGGAGATCTCCCTGACAAGGGGCTGCCCGATTATCGCGTCACCACCCTTCAGGTCGAGTCCGGAAAAGAAATCCGCGGCCTTGTCTACGGTCATGGCGGAAATTTCCGCTATATTCCGGCCGTCGATCAGCACCGAAAGGCTTTCCGGGCGAAGCCTCGCGCCGCCGCAGGAGGCGCAGTCGTCGCTTGTCATGTAAGCTTCTATCCATTTCCTGATCGCTTCCGACTTCGTCTGATGGTACCTTCTGCGCAGATTGGGGATTATTCCTTCCCATGTGGTCAGGTATTCTCCGCTTCCCCTTTCAAAATCGTAGCGGACTACGATCTCGTCGCTGGAACCTTCGAGAATTATCTTCTGCGTTTTTTTCGGCAGCTTCTCGAAAGGACTGTCGATGGAAAAACCGTACAGCCCGGCGAGGGCTTCGATCCTGCTTCTGAACCAGTTGTCCCTCAGCGGGCCGGCCGGCGCTATGGCCCCCTCCCTGAGACTGAGCGATTCGTCGGGAACGACCAGTTCACGGGCGAAATCTATCGTCGTGCCCAGGCCGTGGCATACCTGGCAGGCGCCATAGGGAGAATTGAAGGAAAAGATCCTCGGCGATATCTCCCCGAGTCCCCCGCCGCACCAGGGACAGGAGTACTCGAGACTGTAAAGAACTTCTTCATTGTTCTGGATCACCATTATCACGCCGCCGCCGGCCTTCGCGGCGGTTTCCGCGGAGTCGGCGAGGCGCCGCTCGATCCCGGGCCTGACCTTCAACCTGTCGACGATCACTTCTATGCTGTGGGTTTTTTTCCTGTCGAGGGAAACGCCCTCGTCGAGAGAATGGACGGCTCCGTCTATACGCGCCCTCGTGAATCCGTCGCGCGCCAGTCTTTCGAGGACCGTCCTGTGCTCCCCCTTTTTCCCGCGCACGACCGGGGCCATGATCAGCAGGCTCGTTCCCTCATCGAGCGCGGCGAGCCTGTCGACGATCTGGGCCACCGTCTGGCGGGAGATTTTTCTACCGCAGCCCGGGCAGTGCGGCACTCCCATGCGGGCGAAGAGCACCCTGAGGTAATCGTGGATCTCGGTGATGGTGCCGACCGTCGACCTGGGATTTCTGGAGGTGGTTTTCTGGTCGATCGATATCGCCGGGGAAAGGCCTTCGATGGAATCGACTTCGGGTTTTTCCATCTGTTCGAGGAACTGCCTCGCGTAGCTCGACAGCGATTCGACGTACCTTCTCTGGCCCTCGGCATAGATCGTGTCGAAGGCCAGCGACGACTTGCCGGAACCGCTCAACCCCGTGATCACGACAAGCTTCCCGCGCGGGATCGATACCGTTATATTCTTGAGATTGTGTTCCCGCGCTCCCTTGACGACAAGGTATTCACGAGTCATCTATTCTTCCTTGTCCCCGGAAGCGCCGGAATCCTCCGGGCGCCGCCTCCCGGTGCCATTGTCCTGATCCGCCGGCGCGTTTATCCTTTCCAGGGCTTTACCGGCCATGGAACCCCAGTCGGAGCCCTCGCCGTAAGCGGCCACGATCCTTTCGTAGATATCCACCGCCTGGTCCTTCTGCCCCAGCCTCTCGTAACAGATCGCAGCCTCGAGCTTCGAGGTCACTCCCCACATCCCGCCCGTCTTCAGGTAGGGAACACGGAGGAATTCCCTGACCGCCTCGTCGTATCGTTCCATGTTCTTCAGGCTGACCCCGGCCCAGTAATGCGCGCGCCCCTGCTGCTCCTCGGTCAGGGCTACGCCGGGCACTCTCATATAGACCTCCCTCGCCATTTCGAATTTTCCGGCCTGCCCGTAACAGAATCCAAGGTTGAAGAAAAGCTCCACGATATCCTCGCGCCCCGGATATCGTTCGCAGAGCCTGTACCATCCTTCCGCCGCCTTATCCCATTCTTCGAGTTCCTGGTAAATCATCGACGCGTTCTTCAGGGCCATGAAGATCAGCTCGTCGTCGCGGGAGGCTTCAGCCGCGAGACTGTAATCGACGGCGGCCAGCCCCAGGTTCTTCGAGGCGTAATGCGCGGAGGCGAGCTTGAAATACACCTGGTCCAGGATGGGAGTCTGTGGCATCTCCCTCAGGAAAACGTTGAGCCTGTCTATAGCCTCGGGATACCCTCCGCGTTTCATGTCGCAGACAGCCATGTGGTAAAGGGCGGTGGACGCCTCGCCTGTCCCGGGATATCTATCCCTGAGGGCGTCTAGGGTGGCGACGGCATCCTCGCATTTCTGGGCGCCGGCTTCCGCGATCCCCTTTTCAAGGAGAATGCCGGCGATAAGGGCGCACCCGGGATTCGACCTGAGGAGGATCTGAAGATCCTCCTGCGCCTTACCCATTTCCCCAAGGCGCAGTCTCGATATCGCGCGGCCGGCGACGACCCTGCAGGAATCGACTCCGTCCATCCGGACGGCCTCGGAGAAGGTCTTTTCGGATTTCCTGAAATCGCCCGTTTCGAACAGGGCCTCGCCGTACGCGGATAGGTTCTCGTGCCGTCGTTCCAGCGACACGAGTTCATCGAGCAGGGGCAGGGCCTCTTTCGCCCGGCCTTTTGCCCGGAGCCTCTGCGAAAGCCTTGCGAGCAGCCTCGTCCTCAGGCCGCCCGGAATCTCCTTCTTCTTTTCAAGAGATGTCAGTATCGAATCGCAGGCGTCGAACCGGCCCAGTCGCTCCAGCGTCATCGATTCCCTGTACGCCGCCTCGTCGGCCAGACCGCTCTCCGGATATGACAGGCCGAACCCGCCGTACGAGGCGACCGCCGCAGAAAAATCATGATTGTAATATCGACAGTCCCCGACGCGCAGTTCGCACCGGGCGGCCAGCGAGCGCGACGGCTTTTTCGCGAGGCAGGACGAATAGGCTTCGAGTGCTCCCCTGTAATCCTTTTGAGCAAGCAGCGTCTCCCCGAGGTCGAAAAGAACGGACGCGATCCTGCCGTCGTCCCCGTAGTTCGCCGCAAATCTCCTGAAATCACCGGCACTCCCTGCAGTGTCGCCGGCAAGCTTCCTCAGGTATCCTGACCGCAAGACCGCTTCCTTCTTTATATCCTCCGGGGCTTCGCCCGCTTCTATTTCAGCGCACAGCGCCACGGCGCTGTCGGCCAGCCCGGCTTGTCCTAGCGAGGCCGCATCGAATAGAAACTCCACCTTGCGCCCCAGGGCCCACCACCTTTCGGGCATGTTTCCATAATAACCGAGGAATTCCTCCAGTTTTTTGAGC
Source organism: Candidatus Krumholzibacteriota bacterium (assembly GCA_041309605.1). GTDB lineage: Bacteria > Krumholzibacteriota > Krumholzibacteriia > Krumholzibacteriales > Krumholzibacteriaceae > JALOPX01. The sequence goes on along the minus strand of JBFYZH010000096.1, from coordinate 30,731 downwards.
TTCTCGCCTGTGTTCCATTCCGCGAGCCTGTTCTCGAGATAATTCATGTGGGCCTTCGCCCCCCACTCGGTTCCGGCCGACTCCCTGGCCACCTTGAGCCAGTGGGAAAGCGCCTTCGACAGGTGGTCCCCGTCGGGATTGCCGGTGGCGATGGACAGCTCGTACTGTCTGAAACATGTATTCCCCAGATAGAATGTCGCTTTCGCGGCGAGGGCTTCGGGCAGTTCGTCCTTCAGCGCTCTGTTGAAGAAAGCGGCCGCTTCCAGGGGCCTGTCGGCCATCTCCAGAAGAATGATGCCGGCCTGGACGCTCTTTATGTAAGGAGGGTAATCCGCCAGAACATAACCGGCCAGCTCCGAGACCGCATCGCCCGATGTACCGTGCCGCAGTCCAATCCTTTCGAGCCTGCCTGATGCTTCCGCCGCGCGCCCGCTTTCCGGAAACCTCGCCAGGAGTTCACCGTAGTTTTTCGAAGCGCCGCGTATATCCCCGGACATCTCCCTGGCCAGCCCCGCATTCCAGAGGGCTTCTGCGGACTCGATTCCCGTGGGATCCATCGATGCCACCGTCTCCCAGTACCTTATCGCGGAAAACGTGTCGGAGAGATCCGTGGCGCATATCGACGCAAGGGTCGAAAGGATCGCTGCGCGCCTGCCCTCGTCCTTCTCCTCGAGAAGGGCAAGGTGAAGGCGGCTCGCCGCTTCCCTTCCCGACCCGGCCTGGCGCAGCAGCCCCGATTCCAGAAGAAACACCTCGGGCAGAAGCCGCGAAGCGGGCCACGTGTACCTGAAAGTGGCAAGCTCGGCGAGCGCCTCCGCGTTCCTCCCCTTTTCCGCGAGGATCCTCCCCTTGAGAAGGCTTATCTCACCCGTGCTGTCCTGGACCGGGCCCTCGCCTCTCCATGTCTCGATCAATTCGAGCGCCCGGTCATGGCGCTTGAGCTGCCAGGCGGAATCGACAGCCTTGCGATAGACGAGCGACCTGCCGGCGGATTCGGGGAACTCCCCGAGAAACCCGGAGGATTCCTTCAGAACATTCTCCGTGTCGCGCGCCATGTCGAGCGCTTCGATCAACTTGAGGAAAGCGCGTTCTCTCAGCGATTTTTCCGTGTGGGTATCCGCCGCTTTTCGGAAATACTCCTCCCCCTTTTCCAGTTCGCCCCTGCCGATGGCGCGATCGCCGAGCCTGAGAATGGCGAGCGCGGAAACCGGGGACCCGGGATGCCTCGATACGAGGTCTTCGAGGACCCTGTCCGCCTCGAGATCCCTGCCCATATTCCCGAGCGCCACCGCCAGGCTGTACATCGCCCTCGGCTGGATATCGGAATCCTTTTCGTTATCCGAAAGCCGCCTGAGCACGGCCGAGGCCGCCGGGGAATCCCCCGCGGCTATCAGGGCCTCCCCGGCGCTCAGCGCCGCCTGCCCTTTAAGCGGACAATCCGGATACGATTCCTCGATCATCATCAGTTCGTCGGCGGCTTCCCTGTATTTCTTCATCGCCCTCAGGATGTCCCCCCTGTAAAACCTTGCCTTGCAGGCATTTTCATCCGATGAATACGCTTCCAGAAGGGATTCGAAGACATCGAGCGCTTCGTTCGTTCTCCGGGATTTCATCCACGATTCGCCGGCGTTGAACAGTGAAAGCGCGCGAAGCGCACTGGCGGGATATTTTTCGGAAAAACGCATGTATTCCTCGGCGGCCGCGATGAACATGCCGTCGCGCTGTAGCCTCTGGGCGAAGCGAAAATCCTCGTTTTCACCGGCCGCCGCCGGGATTGGGCGGGCCGCTACGGCCGCTACGAGGACAGCCGCGAGAAGGAGCCCGGCAGGTCTCGATATTTGTCTATTCAATAAATTTCCTCCTTGAATAGAGGAAGGCGGAACATGAAAAAAAGTACCAGTAAAGTTAGCAGATGGGCGGTGTAAAATCAACCTGTAAGCAGGCGGGATATTGCCTCGATCCGCGGCCGGCCCGCAACAAAAGGAGCGCCGGCCGCAAACGGCCTGCCGGGATTTTTTGAAAAAACGCGCCGGCGTCATGGAGTCAGCCTGTTGACTAGCCTGGGAAATGGTATGGTCTCCCCGGCATACCCCGCCCCGCAGATCCAGGCGAGTGTCCTCTCCAGGCCGAGAGCGAATCCTGAGTGCGGGAATCCGCCGTAGCGCCAGAGATCCAGGTACCAGTCGAGGGTTTTCCCCGGAAGACGGCGCTCCTCTATGCGTTTTTTCAGGAATTCCAGATCGAAGGCCCTCTGGCCGCCGCCGATTATCCCGCCATACCCCTCCGGGGCCAACAGGGCGAAGGAAAGACAGAGCTCTGGATTCCCGGGATCCTGCTCCACGGAAAAAGCCTTTATCGCGGCGGGGAACCGGTGAACGAACAGGGGCCTGTCATGATCCCCGGCCAGCGCCGTTTCGCCTTCCTCCCCCAGTTCGCCGCCGGCCTCGACGCCGACTCCCTTTTTTTTCAGGGCGGCGACGGCCTCGAGGTACGATATCCCAGGGAAAGGCGGCTGAACGCGGACAAGAGCGGCCACGTCCCTTTCGAGCACGCCGGCCAGCAGGTTGCCGTAATTTTCGAGACTCCGGCCAACGATCTCGACCAGAAGATCCTCTGCGAGTTTCATGATGTCCTCGAGCCCGGCGAAAGCCACCTCCGGTTCGACCATCCAGAATTCGGTCAGGCACCCGGCGGCTTTCGATCCTTGCGCCCTGAACACGGGACCGAAGGAGTAAACCTTTCTGAACGCGGCCGCCGCCGCTTCGTTATAGTGCCGGCCGCTCCCGGCGAGCCAGGCCCTGTCTCCGAAATACCCCGTCTCGAAAAGGGTGGCGGCCTCCTCGCCCGCGCCCGGCGTGAATATCGGCGCGTCGCACAGAACGAACCCCCGCCGGTTGAAGAAATCGCGTATATACCCCTCAATACCGGCCCTGATTCGGAGTATGGCGCTCTGCCTTGCCCCGCGCAGCGTCAGATACCGGTGATCCATCAGGAAGTCCTCGCCGTCTTTTCCCCGGTGGACGGGAAAGTTCACGGCGGCCCGTATGACCTTGAGGTTCGTCACGGAAAGCTCGTACCCTCCCGGCGCCCTGGAATCCTCCCGCACGGTTCCGGCGATCTCGAGGGACGATTCCTTTATCAGCGCCGCCGCCTCTTCGAATGCATCTTCGCCCAGGTTCGATTTCTCGACTATGCACTGAATGATCCCCGTCCCGTCGCGAAGCTCAAGGAAAAGAATGCCGCCGCTCGATCGAATGTTGTCAAGCCAACCTTTCAAAAGGACTTCCTCGTCGCGGAATCGACCTATTCCGGAAACCTCCACGGGCTGCATCAGCGTCGACCTCCATTCCATTTTTCCACGGACGTCACGGGTCAGGGACCAGGCCTGCCCGCGTTACATGTAACCATTCCAAGGCACGGATTGTAAATACCGAACCCCGGATTACCGGGTTGCGGACGATAAACGATGCCATACGGCATGATTATTGCCGATGCGGTACCGGGAGTAACAACCGGGCCTTAAGATAAAGGGAACACGGGTTGGAGTCAGCGGTGAAACAGACGAATATTCAAGCAATTATACCCTTCAAGGTCGTCGCGGCATCCTTGTGCCTGTTGCTTTCAGTCGCATTTTGCAAGCCGGCGGATGCTAACTCGTTGGATAATATACCCGGTGCCGAACTGAAGAATTATTCGAGGGAGGAACTCGAACACGGCGCTCCGTCTCTTCATACCACCTCGCGCGTGCTCTACAGGGAAGCCCTCGACATCCTGGGTTCGGGCGACTGGAAGGAAGCCCGAAGCAGGCTGATGCTCAGCGCTGGTCTTTCCGGCGACTATCCGGATCCGATGTTCACTCTTGCACGGATAGAACTCATGCACGCTCACCCCGATTTTGTCTTCCACCTTGTCGAAGGGTTCAGGAGACTGGTCTCGGGGTATCGCAACCAGGCCCTTCTCGCCGCGAACCTGGGACTGATGACGATATTCACGGCCGTGTTCTCGCTTTTTCTGATGCTCGCGGCGATGACGGTGAAATACTGGTCCTTCTTCGATCACAGGTTGAGGGAGACATATTCGAGACGCTTCGCCTTCCCCCCGGGAAGATTTGTCGGCGCCCTGATACTCGTGGCTTTATTGGTCGCACGCCCGGGCCTTGCCGTATACACGGCGATCCTGCTCGTCTTTCTCTGGTCGTACATGAACCGCAGGGAAAAGGCAATCGTGACCTGCCTCGTCGTCTTCACCTCGGTCTTATCGCTGGCCTCCGGATATTCGAATATAATCGTTCCGGGGGTCGACGAGGGCAGCGTCGCGCGCAGGTTGTCGATGGTGAACGTTTCGGGCGCCGATCCCGTATTGCTCGATTCCATAGAATCGATAGACGACATCCGGTTCCCGGCGGAAAAGGAATTCGCACTCGGAACGCTCAAATACAGGATGGGCGATTACGAGGAGGCGAAAAACCACCTGCTTACATCGGTGGCGCTCAGAGGCGATTTCGCTCCGGCGTATCTGAATCTTGGAAACGTTTATTTCATGATGTCCGACTACAACCGGGCCCTGGCCGGATATCAGAACGTGATAGCGATCGATTCGACCCATGCCATGGCCTATTTCAACATAGGGCAGGCGTATATAAACAAAATGCTGTTCGCCCAGTCGAGTTCGGCCCTGAACAAGGCCGGAGAGAACGGCCTGGAGAAATACAGGGAAACCCACCCGGCGGTAATGCTGAGGGATCTGCCCGTGTACGACGAGGGATTTTCGAACAGGGAACTCTGGTCCATAGCCTGGAAGGAAAGCGGGGGCGGCGCCGATATCCTCGTCAACCGGATACTGGCTCCGTGGCTGCTCTTTCCGTTCGACCGGCTCTTCTGGCTGCTCGCCCTTTCGCTGGCAGTCGCCGTGACGATCGGCAGGAGGTTTCCCCCGGCGTTCAACGTGTCCAGATGCGGAAATTGCGGTATGGCCACCTGCCCGGATTGCGCCGACACCCGGACGGGTATCATCCTGTGTCCCGACTGCGCCCGTGTAATAATGGGACTGTCGAGCATAAAGGTGATGGAGGCCCTGCTCAGGCACAGGCGGCAGAAGATATCCGGCCGTCACGGTGTGAGAAAGAGGCTGAAGATGTTGCTGTTTCCCGCGGCGACCTGGATCTCAACGGAAAAAACGGTCAGGGGTTTCTTCGCCCTGATGGCGGGAGTGGCGGCGATACTCTTCCTCGCATGGTCCGGTTTTTATTTCAAGGACCCCTCCGGAACGTCCTTCTCCGTTCCGGTCTGGAAGGTAGTCGTTCCCTGCGCGGTCCTTGCGGCGGGATATCTGATATCGCTTCGCATGAAACCGGCCCAGGAACAGAAAAACTTCCGTGTTCTCCCTGCCGACTACGTTCCCGACGCGCCTGCGATCGGCAAGAACGTGGATACGGCGCCGGTTATTGCTGAAACGAAGACAAACGAGGATCGCTTCGAGGCTTTTCTGGATTCGCTATAGAAAGGACCGCCGATGGCTCTTGAAGGAAACGCCAAGGATTTCGGGCTCAGCGAGATATTCCAGCTGATTTCCATACAGAAGAAATCCGGCATGCTGTCTATCGCGGCCGGCGAGAATATAGCCATATTCTTCCAGGACGGGATGATAATCTCGACGCGCGACAGGAGAAACCGATCGAAGGACCCCCTCAAGGATTACCTTCTCAGGTACGGCTTCATCAGCCGCGACGAGATGAACTCCCTTCAACAGATTCTATCCGAATCGAACCTGGACCTGACGGAGATCCTTTTATCCGAAAAGTACTTCTCCGAGGACGAGCTGGGGACGATCTTCTCCGAGCAGATATACGAATCCGTGCAGGAAGTGCTGAGCTGGCCGAAAAGCCAGTACAAGTTCATTATCGGCAAGAACGTTCTGACCGGGGTGAAATCCTTCGCTTCTCTCAAGGTGGAGGGAATCCTCATGGAGAGCTACAGGAGGATAGACGAACTCCCCGAGATGCAGCGTATCTTTCCGAGTGACGAGATGATATTCCGGCGCCTCGACAGGCCGGACGGAAAGAAGATTTCCCTCGAGCGCTCCGAGGAGATCATATATGAGCTTCTTGAACGGGAACGGAGCCTCGGATGGCTGGTCTGCCACTCGAAGATGGCCCGTTTCAGCACCTACGAAGGTCTCAAGCAACTCCTGGAAAAGGGCCTTCTCGAATTCAGGGACGCGGCGCCGGCCGTTGAGGAGGAGCCAGCCGGGGAGGAAGTGGAAAGAGGGAAGGAACCCCCGGCCAGGCTGGTCCCCACTTTTGTCACCATTTTCGTGCTGCTCGCGTCGTTCGCGATCGGCGAGTACGCCATTCCGAGGATTTCTCCTCCGGGATGGACGGCGGGACTCGCCACCGCACAGGCGGGCAGGTCATCGGCCGGCATCGAAGGCCTGACGACGGACCTCGGGGAATTGAGAATCCGGTCGCTGGAAGCCACGATAAGGCAGGGGCTCGATGAATACCTCGCCTCGAAAGGTTCCTACCCTTTCACGCTGGAGGTCCTCGTCGTCCGCAGGATAATAAACGAAAAGACCGTGGAACTGGCCCAGCAGAACGGTATCCGGTACCGCATGGAGGGCGACGGGAAATCCTACGTTCTTACCAGAAACTAGCGCAGCGGGGCCCGCGGGCGGAATTCACGACCGAAACGGATCGTTTTTTCGCGGTGGAAAGGTCAGACCCGCGAAGGCGTTTATACCTCTTCCCTTGACATCCTCGAGCCAGAACATCCGGCCCGTCGACAATTTTCTTCCGAGAGCCTTCTTCGTGTCTATCACCCATACTCCTTCCCTGCGAAGCACGAACCTGTCGACGGCGGTCCGTTTCCCCGAAGGATACAGCGTGAAGGCGGCCTCGTAACCGGCCTCGCGGACCGCATCCGATACGGCAGCGTTCACACGCCCGAACGGATAGGAAAAACACCTGACCGGCAGGCCGGTCCCCGCCTCGATGACTTCCTTCGATATCGAAAGCTCCGGCGCGAGTTGATCGGGCGGGAACCTTGTCAGGTCGCGATGAAACCGTGAATGAGAGCCAAAAGATATACCTGGAACCGCCGACAGATCCGCGATCTCGTCCCAGCCCATGTGCATGGATCTTCGGCCCGGCAGGGGGAGCTCCCAGGTATTCTCCCTCCCGGCATACGCGGTGACTATGAAGATCAATGCGGGGATATTTCTACTCCTGAGCTCGGGGATGGCGTTGTCGATCAGCATCCTGTAGGCGTCATCGAAGGTAAGGAGGATTTCGCGGGGATCGGATTTCCTCGTGCCGCCGAGCGTCGCCAGGAATTCGTCCTCGCCTATGAACCTGTATCCGGAATCCAGAAGAAAGTCGAGATGTCCCGCGAATCTTGCCGGCGTAATCCAGGTCCCGCCGAATTCGAATCCGGTTACCTTGTGATAGGTGAGAACGCCCGGCAGCCTCCCCGGCGGCGGTCCCCACCGGACCTTCCATAGGATGTAAAGCAGGGGAATCGCGACGGCGGCCGACAGAAGGATAACGATAATCGCCATGCCGTCACTCCCGGCCGGTGTGTCCGAACCCTCCGTCTGCGCGAACGGTCGAATCGAGTTCTACTGCATCGACGATTTCCACTTCCGGAAGCTTGCAGAAGACGATCTGGGCGATCCTGTCGCCCCGGCGGACCACGAAATCCCCGTCGCCGAAATTGAAGAGTATTATCCCGACTTCGCCGCGGTAATCGCTGTCTATGGTGCCCGGGCTGTTGAGAATGCCTATCCGGTTCCTCAGGGCCATGCCGCTGCGCGGTCTCACCTGGCCTTCGAATCCTTCCGGTATCGACAACTCGAAACCGGAGGGGACCAGGACCGACTCCCCCGGACGGACGACGACTTCCCCGTCGACGGCGGCGTAGATGTCGAAACCGCTGGCGCCGGCCGTCATCCGCCTGACCGGCGGCAATCCCTCATGATGCGGAAGATATCTCGCCGATACTTTCACCCTTGCCCCTTTTCACGGTTTCGCCGCGATCGCGGCCCCGCGAACCCTCTCTTCGATCCGCGACCGCCCATCGCCGTGCCCCCGCCTCGCGGGACGGGCACGGCATATCGAAATTCATGACCTTCGGGCTTCAGTGCCCCCCCGCCGCGGGCAAGATCCCCTTGAAAGAACGCGGGCCGCAGGTCACGTATGTGTGCATATCCTCCCCGAGATATTCCTCGATCACCCTCTCCACATCTCCGGCTCCGACCCTCTCCACGTCGTTGATTATACTCGGCACGGATTTGTACCCGCCATAAAAAACATGGCTGTGAAACAGCCTGAAGAGACGGCTTTCCACGCTCTCTATGCCGAAAATCACCGAGGCCTTGATCTGGGAAACCGCGCTTTCCAGTTCCTTTTCGCGCACTCCTTCACGCCTCAGATCGTCCATGATGGACCGGAAAATACCGATGGATCTTTCGAGATTTTTCGGATCCACCGAGAAGTAGGTGGAAAAGGCGCCCGTATCCGTGAAGAAGCTGGAATTCGAAAAGACCGAGTAAGCGAGTCCGGCCTTTTCCCTCAGGTCCTGGAACATCCTCGACGACACCCCCCCGCCGAGTATGTTGGAGAGCACTATCAGCGGGAACCGGTCCTCGTGCGAGGCCGACGGTATCTTCACGCCGGCGCAGAGATGAGACTGGGTCCAGTCGGATCTTCTGACCGAGCGACTCCTCCTGCTCGAGAAACCCGCGCGCTTTCGACGCGCGCCCGATCCCTTCCCCCGCCTGAAGACGAAATGCCTGTTTATCTCCCTGGCGACACGGCCCGCGGGAATATTCCCGATGAACGCGAATATCATGTTGCCGGCCGTGTAAGTTTTTTCGTGGAAATCGAGAAGACGCTCGCGAGAGCAGGACATGACGTCGCCGATACGTCCCGCCACCGGGTATCCGAGCTGGTCCGAGTCGAAGAGGGCGCTGAAAAACAACTCGTATGTGAATTCCTCGGGAGTGTCCTTCACCGATCTGATCTCTTCCTGCACGACGCGGCGCTCCATCGCGAAGGTGTCCGCCGGCAGCGACGGATCCAGGACTATGTCGGCCAGTATCTCGGCGAACATGCCGAAATGTTCCTCGAGGACCTTTCCATGATAGCAGGTGGCTTCCTTGCTCGTGAAGGCGTCCCACTGGCCGCCGATCGATTCGAGGTCGAAAGCGATGTCCAGGGCCGTTCTTTTGCGCGTCCCCCTGAACACCATGTGTTCCAGAAGATGGGAAAACCCTCTTTCCGAGGGCTTCTCATCTCTCGATCCCCTGGATATCCAGACACCGAACGCAACCGTCGGCGAGACCGGATTGCGCTGATACAGCAGCGTAGAACCGCAGTCCAGCGTTACCTTCTTTGGTCGGGGCAGTTTTAACATAGGTCGGTTAAAGTAGGACTTTCCTGCTCAGCCTGATCTTTCCTTCCTTGTCGATGCCGACGACCTTTACTTCCAGTTCCTGGCCAAGGGAAAGCACGTCCTCGACACGATTTATCCTCTTGTTGTCGATCTCGGATATATGGAGCAGCCCGTCTTTTCCCGGCAGTATCTCCACGAAAGCGCCGAACGTCACTATGCTCCTGACCGTTCCCTTGTATACCTTGTCGAGCTCGGCTTCGGCGGTGATCAGGTTGATCATCTCCAGCGCCTTGTCTCCCGAAGCCTGGTCCACCGCGGCGATGGCAACCGTTCCGTCGTCGTCTATATCGATCTTCGCGCCGGAAACATCCTGGATATGCCTTATCATCTTGCCCCCCGGGCCGATGATTTCGCGTATCTTGTCGACCGGTATCTTTATCTGGACTATCTTCGGAGCGTAGGGGGATAGCTCGCTTCTCGGCGCCGCAAGGGTCTTCTCCATGACATCGAGTATCTTGAGCCTGGCGCGCCGGGCCTGTTCAATGGCCTCTTCCATCACGGTCCGCGAAATGCCCATGACCTTGACGTCCATCTGGAACCCGGTGATCCCCTCGCGCGTCCCGGTGACCTTGAAATCCATGTCGCCGAGATGGTCCTCGATGCCGAGGATGTCGGTCAGGATGGCGTGCTTCCCGCCGTCCATGATCATTCCCATCGCCACTCCCGCCACAGGCTTCGAAACGGGGACTCCGGCGTCCATCAGCGAAAGGCTTCCGCCGCAGACCGTCGCCATCGAGCTGGATCCGTTCGATTCCATGATGTCCGACACGATCCTTATCGTGTACGGGAAAGCCTCGTCGCTCGGTATCACGGGCTGCAGCGACCTTTCCGCCAGGAAACCATGCCCTATCTCCCTGCGGCCGGGGCCGCGGAAAAACCCGACCTCCCCCACGCTGAACGGGGGGAAATTGTAATGCAGCATGTATTTTTTCCACGATTCGCCGTCGAGCCCGTCGATCCTCTGTTCGTCCTGGGAGGTGCCGAGGGTCGTCACGACCAGGCTCTGGGTCTCGCCGCGGGTGAACAGGGCGCTGCCGTGGGTCCTCGGAAGGACTCCGACCTCGCAGGTGATCTCCCTGATCTCGTCGTATCCCCTCCCGTCCGTGCGCTTCTTTTCCTCGAGGATCATCTTTCTGACGACCTCGCGCTCGATGCCGCCCATGATGCCCTTTATCTCGCCCGCCGAGTCGGGATATTCCACGGAGTATTTTTCGACCGCCGTGTCGATCACCCGGAACAGGGCCGCCGCGCTGTTCATCTTTCCCTTTATGCGGCAGCTGTCATATATCGCCGACCGGTACTCGGCGGCAAGTTTTCCCTTCAGTTCCTCGTTGACCACGGGCGCCTGGAACGCCCTCTTGGGCGGTATCGTGCACTCGGCGAGGAATTCCCTCTGAAATGCGTTGAGCTCCCTGATCCTGGCGTGCCCGAAATCGAGGGCCTCCATGATCTTTTGCTCGGAGATCTCCCTGGCGCCCCCCTCGACCATTATTATGGCCTCGTCCGAACCGGCTATGACAAGTTCCAGCCCGCCCGTTTCGACCTCGTCGAATGTGGGGTTGAGTATCAGGGCTCCTTCCTTGAGCCCCACGCGCACGCCGCTGATGATCCCGTCGAACGGGATATCCGAAAGGTTGAGGGCCAGCGACGCGCCGATGATCCCAAGCACGTCGGCCTGGTGGGCCTGGTCGCTGCTCAGGACCGTGGCCGCCACCTGGACTTCCTGGTTGAAACCTTCAGGGAAAAGCGGCCTGATCGGCCTGTCGATGAGCCTGCAGCTGAGAGTCTCCCGCTCGCTGGGCCGGCCTTCGCGCTTGAAAAATCCCCCCGGTATCTTCCCGGCCGCGTAGAACTTCTCCCTGTACTCCACATACAGAGGGAAAAAATCCTTGTCGCTCGCCGGGCCCTTGGACGCTACCGCCGTCACGAGAACGGTCGTTCCTTCCTCTCCCACAAGGATCGACCCGTCGGCCTGTTTGGCGATCCTTCCGGTTTCAATTAAAAACTCGCTTCCGCCGAGATTAAGTTTTTTCCGAATCATTCTGATATTCTCCTCCAGTCAACGATATGGACACGAAAAAACAAAAGCACCTGCGGCACCGTGCCATCCGATATACTCCCAGGGTAAAATTATTTCCTGAGATCCAGTTCCTTGATAAGGCTGCGATATTTATCGATCCTGTTCTTCTTCAGGTAATCAAGAAGTTTCCGCCTCCGGCCGACCATCTTGAGCAGCCCCCGCCTCGAAGCAAAATCCTTCTTGTGCAGCTTGAAATGCTCGGTAAGGACATTGATGCGTTGGGTGAGAAGAGCGATCTGGACCTCCGGAGAACCGGAGTCGAGATCGTGGAGCCGGTACTTTGTGATAACATCCTTCTTAACTTCTTTTTGCAGCGCCATCGTTATTACCTCCTTCGTAACCCGTGTTGAAAAACACGATGGCAGCAGAAGGGGCGACATGCCCGATCCGCCTTAAAACTGCCGGACCATTACGATGCAATATGTAAACATACACGACCCGCCCGGATTGTCAACACTTCTTTTCCAGAATACGCCTGACTCTTTCCCTATCCTTTACGAGCTGTGCGTTAAGTCTGTCTTTTCCCTCGAATTCGTGTTCTTCCCTGAGGTATTCCAGGCAGTGGATCCTCAGGCGGCTGCCGTACAGGTCGCCGGAAAAATCGATAAGATGCACTTCGATTTTCCTTTCCCTTCCCGGGCCGATCGTCGGCGCCGAACCGATATTCATCATCCCGCCGTATTCGCGCTGCCCCGTTCCTACGCGGACCGCGTAGACGCCGCGCGGGGGAACTAGTTTTTCGCCGTCAGATATCCTCACGTTTGCCGTCGGAAACCCGATCGTTCTTCCTATACCCCTGCCCCGGACGACATCCGAGTCGAAGAAATACGGTCTCGACAAAAGTCTTTCCGCGCGATGAAGCTTGTGTTCCAGAATGTTTCTCCTGATGCGCGTGCTGGAGACGGCGCTCCCGTTCACCACCACCGGGGGAACCACGGTGAATCCGAACCCCTGCCGTTTTCCTTCAGCCGAAAGATGTTCCTGGTCTCCTTCCCTGCCGCGGCCGAGATGAAAATCGTATCCGATGACCAGTTGCCTCATGCCCAGCCGGCCGACAAGCCTGTCGGACACGAACTCCCTGTAGGGAGTCGCAGCCAGTTCCCCGGTGAAATCCTCTATCAGGATTATGTCGATGTCGAGCATGCGAAGGAGGGAAACCTTTTCGTCGAGAGTGGTAAGGAGTCTGGGGCTCATTTCCGGATGCGTAAGGGACATGGGATGGCGGTCGAAGGTGATGAGGATGGACCTGCTCAGGCCCGATTTAATCTTCGCGGAGCGCAGGGAATCGATCACTTTCCGGTGCCCGACATGGACGCCGTCGAACACGCCTATCGATACGGCGGAATCGCCGCAGGAGCCGCAACCCGTCGTGCCCGATCTTATTACTTCCGTCATCCCGGGTCACCCGCCCGTTACCGTACCGCCCCGCAGTTGAAGACCTTCCTCAACTGCAGGATGCCGGCGGCGCCCGATTCCGCAATCGCGCCGAGTTCTCCGTCAGGCCTTATCAACCTCATGTACTCCCCGGGTCGTAAAAGAGGCTCCTGTATTCTTGGGGCTATCCCGTTCTCGAGGCTGCGCGCCTGGCCGGCCGTCAACTCCACGGCGGGAAAATGCCGCAACGCCTCCGAAAGGGAATATCCGGGTTTTTCCATATCCGGCAGGGCGGTAAAATCCGTATCGTTTATCGCCGAATCGACGTTAAAGTGCCCGACATCGGTCCTAACGAGACTGTGCAGGCAGGCCGGCACGCCCAGCGCGGCTCCTATCTCCTCGGCAAGGACACGGACGTACATGCCCCTGGAACAGTGCACCTTTATCCTGAACAACGGAAGACTGCAGTCCAGAAGCTCTATCTCGTAAGTGTCGACCTCCCTGGGAACGCGATCGACCTCCTGACCTTTTCTTGCCAGCGCGTACAGGGGCGTCCCCATGTGCTTGAGGGCGGAGTACATTGGAGGAACCTGTTTCCTTTTCCCCGTGAAGCGGGGCAGGACGACTTCGATGTCCTCCCTGGCCACGCCATCCCATCCGGCGGACCTGAGCACCGTGCCGCTGGAGTCCTGGGTGTCGGTCGCCTCTCCCAGCCTGATATCCGCAATATATTTCTTCGGCAGATCCATGAGATAATTCGAGAGTTTCGTCGCGGCGCCCGTCAGGATCAGGACCAGACCGGTGGCGAGCGGGTCGAGCGTGCCCGAATGACCCACTTTCACCGCCGGCACGATTTTCCTGAATCGCCTTATCACGTCGTAGGTCGACAATCCGGCGGATTTATTGACCGGAATGACCAGGTTGTCGAATTTGTCCTTCATCCCTCTTATTCCGCCTTTAACCGTCCCGCGAACAGGCGTCCTGCCCCCCGATAAGTCTTTCGAATCCTTCCAGGATCATCTCCTTGGCTTTCTTCACCGTCCCGTCGATCACAAGCCCCGCCGCTTTTGCGTGCCCGCCGCCTCCGAAACACTCCGCCAGCGCGGCGACGTCATGGTGGTTCCTGGATCTCAGGCTGACCCTGACCGTCCCATCGCCGATCTCCCGGAAAAGGGCGATCAGTTCGACATCGTAGATGGACGCCCCGTAATCCACGAAGCCCTCAGAGTCCTTGAACGATCCTCCGGTTCGATCGAGCATCTCCCTTGTGATCTCCATGAAGGCGACCTTGCCTCCGTGATGCACCTCGATCGATTCGAGCACGGGCGCGAGAAGCTTCAGGGTCTGAAGGTTTTTCATGTAGAAGAATTCGTGCGTCAGCTCGTATGCCCGCGCCCCGGCGTCGATAAGCCTGCCGGCAGCGTGCATCGCCTCGGCATTCGTGTTCTGAAACCTGAAACATCCCGTATCCATCAGAATCCCCAGGTAAAGGCAACTGGCGATATCCTCGTCGATACTGCCGGGGGATACCTCTTCGAGAAATCTCAGCACGATGACCGCCGCGGCCGCCGACTTTTCGTCGACGACGTTTATCGTCCCGAAAAGCCGGTTGGACGGATGGTGATCGATGTTTACGAGCGGAAGATCCCCGCCCTGCCCGACGAGGTTCTCCGTCCGTCCGGCCGTCGGAGAATCGACGACGAAAACGGCTTCATAGCCGAATCCGTCGAGATCCTCCTTTTCGACCAGGTCGCCGGCCCCCGGAAGACGACGGAACCGCTCCGGGATTTCTCCCGGGGCATAACATCTGACTTCCCTGCCCAGCGAACGCAGAAAGAGGGAGAGGCCGAACATCGAACCCATGCAGTCGCCGTCCGGGTCGACATGACCGACGACCAGGAATTTCCGGTGAGCCCTGACTATATTCATTATCCCGTCGAATTCGCCCTTGAACGGTTCTTCACTCATCCGGATCCTCCGGTTCGGCCGGATCGAGTCCCCCGCGCCGCCCGTCCCCGGGGCTCTCAGGATCGCCATCCGGGGAAGGATCTTCCGCTGCCGGCGGCCCGCCTTCCTCATGGATCCGGTCTATCAGCTCCTCGAGCGCCATCGCCCTGTCGAGTGAAGAATCGTATACGAAGATGAACTCTGGGATCACCCTGAGCCGCAGTTCCTTTTTCACATGGCCGCGCATGAACCCTTTGCAGCTGTCGAGACCTTTCTGGACGTCCTGGAGATCGTCGCCTCCGCCGATGACATTGTAAAATATCTTCGCGACGGAATAATCCCTGGCGGCTTCCACACGGAGAATCGATACGTTCGCGACCCTTGGATCCTTGACCTTGCGCACGAGCATGCCGGCTACAAGCTGGTGAATCGTCTCCTCTACCCTGGCCTTGTGTTTTCCTTCCATATCAGTTCTCCGTCACTTCAGAAAAACTCCTTTTCGCACTCTGTCAGCACGGCTCTTTCCTCTCTCTCGAGGAAATTCATCATCGACTGCACGGTCCTGTCGATGCCCTTCCTGTCACCCGCAACGGTGACGAGCGCGATCTCGGTTCGCTGCCATTTGTCCTGGTAGCCGGTTTCGCACAGGGCCACGTTGAACCTGTTCCTGAGCCTGTCCTTGAGGCTTTTAAGGACGAACCGCTTTTCCTTGAGGGAAGTGCAACCCGGCAGGTGAAACTGGATTCTCAGGCAAGCGACAATCATGGGGGCACCCCCGGCTCTACTCGATTGTCCTGATCTGTTTCTCTTCCAGGTATATCTCCAGGATATCCCCCTCTATCAGATCCTCGAAACCGCTGACGCCGATCCCGCACTCGAAGCCTGCCTGGACTTCCCTGGCGTCATCCTTGAAACGTTTGAGGGAGTTGATCGTACCCTTGTAAATGATCTCGCCTTCTCTCCTGACCCTCACCAGGGCGTTGCGCCTGGCCAGTCCCGATTTGATGTAACATCCGGCTATAGTCCCGATCTTCGATACCCGGAAGACCTCCCGCACTTCGGCTTCCCCGAGTTCCTTCTCCACGATATTCGGTTCCAGAAGTCCCGACATCGCGGCCTTGATGTCGTCGATCGCCTGGTATATGACGTCGTAGAACCTTATGTCCACCTTTTCGTTCTTGCCGAGCCTCGCCGCCTTCGGGGTCATGTTGATATGGAATCCAAGTACGACGGCGTTCGAAGCGGAGGCGAGAAGTATATCGCTTTCGCTTATCATGCCGACCGCCTTGTGAATGACATTGACCTTCACTTCTTCGTTGCTCAGAGAAGAAAGGCTGTCGCACAACGCCTCTATGGAACCGTCGGTATCCGCCCTGATGATAAGATTCAGCTCGGCGGCGACCCCGTCCTGGATCTGCTTGTACAGCTCCTCGAGCGATATCCTCTGCGAGGTGCGGCGGTCCCTCTCCCTTGCAAACTGCTGCCTCTTCGAAGCTATCTCCTTGGCGGCCTTTTCATCCTCGACCTGTATGAATGCGTCCCCGGCCTGCGGCACTCCCGTACACCCGAGAACGACCGCCGGCGTGGCTGGGGGGGCGTCATTGATCTTGTATCCGCGCTCGTTGAGGAGGGCCCTGACGCGTCCGAAATAATTTCCCGTTATGAAGATGTCGCCTATCCTCAGCGTGCCCTGCTGGATAAGGACCGTGCTCAGAATCCCCCGGCCCTCCTCCTTCTTCGCCTCGAGGACGACGCCCCTGCACTGGGCCCGGGGATCGGCTTTCAGCTCCATCATCTCGGCCTGAAGAAGTATGATCTCCAGAAGCTTTTCGATGCCGCTGCCGTTCTTGGCGGATATCTCGGCGGACATGACGTTGCCGCCGTATTCCTCGAGAACGATATTCTGGTGCAGAAGCCCGGCTTTCACCTTTTCCAGATCGGCGTTCGGGAGATCGATCTTGTTGATCGCGATTACTATCGGAACGTCGGCGGCTTTCGCGTGGTTGATCGCCTCAATGGTCTGCGGCATGACTCCGTCGTCGGCGGCGACAAGAATGATCACTATGTCCGTCGCCTGGGCGCCTCTCGACCTCATGGCCGTGAACGCCTCGTGACCCGGCGTGTCGATGAATGTGATGTTCTTGCCGTGAATGACGACGGCGTACGCGCCGATATGCTGCGTGATCCCGCCCTTCTCCCCGGCGACGATGTTGCTCTTGCGGATATTGTCCAGCAGAGAGGTCTTGCCGTGGTCGACATGCCCCATAATGGTGACGACCGGCGGCCTGCCCACGAGATTTTCCGGCTGGATCTGCCTCTTCTCCGAGAGGATGTCCTGTCCATAGCTCGAGACGAACTTGACCTGGTATCCGTACTCGTCGGCGATCATCCCGATCGTAGTCGAATCGAGTCTCTGATTGATAGCCACCATGAGTCCGAGGTCGAAGCATTTCTTGATTATTTCCGACGGATCTTCCTCCAGGTGCTCCGCGAGATCGGCCACGGTCGAGTACTCGGGCAGCTTTATTACGTTCTCTTCCTCTTCGAGTTCAACCGACTCTTCCTTGTGTTTTTTTCTCTTCGACTTCCTCGTGACTTCCAGTTTCGCGAGAGTCCTCTTGACGCTTTCCTTTACCGCCTTCTGATCGGCTTCCTTCTTCTCGGGTTTCCGGGGTTTCTTGACCCGGGGTTTTTTGACCGGCTTCCCCTCTGTTTTCTTTTTTTCCTTCTTCCTGACTTTTTCAGAAGCCTGATCCTTCAAACGGTTGAGGTGCTGCTGGATAAGGATCTCCACCCGGTCCTCGACCGTGCTCATATGGCTCTTTACGGTTATACCTTCCTTGACGAGGATCTTCCTGAGAGCCTCACTCGAGATCTCATATTTCCGGGCAAGTTCATATACACGGACCTTCGCCAAAAACCTCAACTCCCTTCAGACCTGTTATTCATCGTCTTCGACGGGTTCTTCCGAAATTTCGTCTTCATCCGGCGATTCGCCGGCAGGGATATTTTCCCCGTCCGTACCTTCATCTCCGGGATCGGCGGCATCGCTCCGCGCCCCGGACGATCCGTCCTCATCCACGCCGGGCCGATCGTCGTCATCGTCCTCCTCCGGCTCATCCTCTTTAACGGCGTCGCCGTCATCGGATTCGCCGTCATCGAGATCGCTGTCCGAGTCGAGCCCGCCGAATAGTTCCTCCTCGGTCGGCATGACATCCTTGCTCTTCCTGACCGGTTCGGGGGCGAGGGCCGTTTCGTCGAATAGCGGTTTTACCTCGGCTTCCTCTTCTTCCTCCAGTTCCTTCTCGAGGAGTTCCTTCAGGGCATTGTTCAGTTCTTCCATCGTTTCGGCCGCCATAGCCTTAAGTCTTTCGGCGGTCTTCTGCCCGATTCCTTCCACGTCGAGCAACTCTTCGACAGGCGTTTTATAAAGCTTCTGTACTGTGAGAAGCCCGATGCTCTTGAGCTTCAACGCCATCTTCTCGCTGACACCGTACATCTCGGATATATCCATCTGCAGTTTCTGTTCGAGCCTGTCTTTTCTCTCCACTTCCTTCACCGTGGTGAGGGTTATCTTCCAGCCCGCCAGTTTCGAGGCCAGACGGACATTCTGACCTTCTCTCCCGATTGCAAGAGAGAGCTGGTCATCCTCGACGATGGCCTGTACATCGCCCGCGGACTCGTTGAACCTCAGGGCGGAGACCTTGGCGGGAGCGAGAGCCCTGGATACGAATTCGTACTGATTCTCGCTCCAGTTGACTATATCTATCTTTTCGCCGTGCAGCTCGTTGACGACCGCCTGAACGCGCGATCCCTTCATTCCCACGCACGAACCGACCGCGTCGACCTTGTCGCTTCGAGAATGCACCGCGATCTTGGAACGGCCGCCCGGTTCGCGGGCGATACTTTTAATCTCGACGTCCCCGTCGAATATTTCGGGGACCTCCTGTTCGAACAGCTTGTGGAGAAACTGGTTGCTCGTTCTCGAAACGACTATCTGCGGACCCCTCGCTTCCTTGTCCACTTCCATAATGCAGGCCCTTATCGTATCGCCCTGGTTGTATCGTTCCTTGCGGATCTGTTCGCGAAGCGGAAGATAAGCCTCGGCCCTGCCCAGATTCAGAAGTATATTTCCCCTGTCTATCTGCCTGACCGTCCCCGTGATGATCACGCCGATCTTGTCCTTGTAATCATCGAACACCCTGTCTCGCTCCGCCTCCCTGACCTTCTGGGTCAGCACCTGCTTGGCCGTCTGCACGGCGTTGCGCCCGAATTCCTCTACGGACAGATGCTCGATCACTTCCTTGCCGACTTCGGCCTTGGGATCGATGATCGTTGCGTCATCCAGGGTCAGTTCGACGGCCCCGTCTGCCACTTCATCCACCACCTTGTACACGCGGAATATCTCGAGTTCGCCTTTGGCCTCGTCTATATGAACCTGGATATCGGCGTCCTGGCCGTGCTTGCGCCTCGCCGCCGAGATCAAACTCGTCTTGATCGTCTCGATAAGGGTGTTCTTGTCGACTCTCTTGATCCTTATGATCTGCGAAAACGCATCGATAAAACCTGAGTTCATCCTTCAACTCCCCCGTGGAACATGTGTATCAGATTCTAGTCCAGACACGCCGGGCGTGTCAAAAAGTATTACCGTCGAAAGCCATCGCGGCATTTCAATCCGATTTCCTGTTTTCCCTCTTGCCTATCTCCCACTTTTCGTCGTGCAGGTTCGCCCTGATGATCCTGCCCATATCGATAAGGAGTTCGCCGGAGCCGGAAGAGACCTTCACGCCGCCGCCATCCACGGCGGTTATGATCCCTATCACCGTTTTTTTCTCCCCCCCGCCCGCGGAATACTCGATTTTCGCCTTTTTCCCGGCGAAACGGACGAAGTGCTCCGGTTTCGAAAGCACCCTGTTGATGCCGGGCGAAGAGACTTCAAGATTGTACGGACCGGGCATGATTTCCTCTCCGTCCAGCGCAAGCCCGAGCGCCCTTGTGACCTTCACGCAATCATCGAGAGTGACGCCCGTGCCGGGATCGTCGATAAATATCCTCAGGATCGTCCTTCTCCCGCGAGCGGCCATGTCCAGTTTCACAAGTTCGAATCCCAGGTTATCGAGCTCTTTGGCGACAAGAGACGTCATGCGTTCCAGGCTTTCCATCAACTTATCCCCCGGATAAGCGATCCCATAAAAGAAATGGGGCTTCCCGCCCCAATCGTCCTCTAATAGCTAGCCCAATGAAAGCGAAAAAGCAAGGAAAATCTTGCCGGAAAGCTTCGCCGGCTCCGGCTTCAATGACTCCAGATAAATTCCACGAGTACCGTGCCGACCGCTTCGAGACTGCCCGGAGAGCATTTGTCGGGGGTATCTGACACGGTGTGCCAGTATGGATAATCGAAATCGATCAGGTCGACCGCGTCGATCCCCCCCCGTATGAGCGGGAGATGGTCGTCAACGATCGTGTGCCCGCTTTCACGGACGAACTGGCTGATTCCGAGCCTTTCGGCGATATCGAAAATCTCATCGATAAGCCCGGCGGACGCGGCCGCCGAATACCCTTCCTGCCTTATCGCGAGATCGCTGTCGCCGATCATGTCGATTACGATGGCCGCCGAAGGCCTGTATCCCTTGAGATTACGGGCGAACCAGGCCGAACCCAGGCAGAAGTCGTAAGGCCGCCCCGCCTCGCCGTAATCTTCCCCGTCGAAAAAGACGATATCCACTCCCACCGGGGGCTTCCTACCGCCGAGAATCCTGGCGGTCTCGAGAAGAACGGCCACGCCGCTCGCTCCGTCGTTTGCCCCGATTATGGGTTTGAGACGGTTGGCCGCATCCGGATCCATGTCCGCCACGGGCCTTGTATCGTAATGGGCCGCCAGCATGACCCTTTTCTCCGACCCGGTATTGAAATTCGCGATGATGTTGACCAGATGAAGTGTGTCGCCCGTGCTCAGGACCCCCTCGAACGGCTGGAGCGACACGTTGGCTCCGTACTCCTCCAGCTTCCCGACGATGTACCTGCGGACCTTGAGGTGCCCGGTCGAGCCAGGATAACGAAAACCGATATCGCACTGCTCCCGAAGATATACGAACGAGGATTCCCCGCTGAAATCCGGCACACCCGGTCCGGCGCAGGACACAACCCCGCACAGAACGGGCAGATAGGCAAAAAGAAAGACGGCCCACGCGGGTTTTCTAGAATTTGAATTCGGCAGTGGCATGCAGTCCCACCTCGTGATTCACGTAACCGTAGATCCCTCCCGCCGAACGCCTGTAGTTCATGGTCAGGTTGCCGGAAACGTTCTTGCTGAAAGTATATGTCAATCTCGGAGAAACCGAAAGCGAAGATATGGCGGGAATATTATATTTTTCCGTTTTGCTGTATATCACGTTGACTGCGGTGTTCAGGGTGCTGGAGAACCTGAGTTTCTTCTTGTTCAGGAAGGGCATCGGCAACCCGATACCCTGCGTCCCCTTGACATCGTATTTAAGCTCCAGGTTGACCGACCAGTTCCGGTCCCACATTTCCTGGTTTCTTTCGATCGTCGTCTTCTTTGCGAAGGAAACGGAGACAGTCGAAGTGAGGGAATTGTACCATGCCAGGTTCCAGGTGGGGTTGAGCTGGTATCCATCGGTTTCTCTCCCGGTCCGTTTCGAATTCCGCCTGATATAGCTTATCGTTATGTCGCTGGTTTTGATGTGTTTTTTCAGGAATACCCAGTTCTGCAGGCCCTTCCAGTTCAGGTTCACGTCGGGCCACGTGAGGTCCTCGGTTTCGGTCACGCGTGAATCCGCTTCTTCCTTTCTTTTTGTGATGCTGTAGTTGATGTTGGCCGACAGGTTGGAGGTGATGTCCAGACCCGTTCTCAGATCGAGAGACACGCTCCCTGACTGCCGCAGCGGATCGCTGCCGGCGTCACTTAGGGCACCGTCGATACCGCTGGCCGAAGTGAACCCCATCTGGTAGAGCAGGTCGGCTCTGTCGTAAAGACGGTCGTAGTTGTTGCGTTTGTCTATGTTGAGGGTGCTCTTTACCGGATCGACCCTGCCGATGAGGTGGAGCACGTGTCTCACAAGGAGCATCGGATCAACCTTCTTGACCTTCTCTGCTACGGCAACGCTGTCGACCGCGGCTGTGTCGACCGCGGCGCTGTCCATCGGAACTTCCCGCCCTTCCAGGTCCTCACTGCCACCCGCGTTCCCTGGACGTTTCAGCCCCAGGTCGCCCGGACTCCCCCCGCTCTCGCCTCCGGCCGCGGGTTCGGCGGTCGAAGCCGGATCCACCGCTGAACCGTCCGCCGGAGGCGGCAGGAGAGTGGCGATCCCGTCCGGAGGTTTTTCCCGGGTGCGCGTCGTCATTCTTTCCCGCATTTCCTTCTCGAAATCCGCTTTTCTCTGGTTATGAGCGGCCCGTTGCGCACCCAGCTTTCTTGCGGAGGATACCTCGCCCTTTCCCAGCACGCCGACCATCTTCCCGAAATCGATGGCGTACTTTCCGATATCGACATCGAACACGATGCTGATATCCCGGTTGTTGGATGCGTCTCTCGTCCCCGCCGGATCGTCGCCCTGTCTTACACCCGGCTTCAGATCCTCCTCGTAGCTGGTCTTGTATTCCAGCCTCGGATTGAACTCGTCGAGCAGAAAAACGTTCCGCGGCTGGTAGTTCATGTCCAGGCTCTGTCGGAACGAGGTCAGAATTCCGACATCGACTCCGTAAACCATGTTCTCAATCGCGAGATTGCGGTCTTCAGACCTGCGATAGCTGAACTTCACCGATTCGAACGGCTCATATATAGCGGATATCTCGTTATCCCAGGCGCACGAGTAGGAACTCGGCCTTTCGACAAACTCGTCGCCCGAGAACGAATATCCCCTTTTGACCGATCGCGAGCCGTTGGCCTTCATCGACATGCTCGACAGCCAGTAGCGCCATTTGATACCTTTGAAAAGGCCCAGCTCCCGGTCTTTTCTGAACTGGATCTGGTAATTCGCGTTGCCGCTCATCGTCCACGATGTGTCCTTTGCCGTCGGAGAGTAGCTCGCGTTCTTCGAGTAACTGAATCCCGCCTTGAGATTATCGAAGATATTTTTCATGATGGGATTCTTCGAACCTCTCCTGCTCATCCCCAGGCTGAAACTGTAGCTGTTCCTCACCGACTTGAGGCTGTCCTGCACGGCGGGATCCATGATCTCCACGTCCTTCTGGGGCAGATATTTCGGCTTCGAGTCGGTCTGCGACCACCGGAAGGTCACGGGAAGCTCGAATTTCGCCGTCGGGACGAGGTGGTTGAGTTCCGTTTTTCCGGAAAACGAATAGGCGTCCGAAGTAACGCCGCTGCCGCTCTTCTGGCGCAGCGATCGGAATTCCGGGCCGGAATGCTGATAGCCTCCGGTCATCGAGATGACGTTGCCGAAGTTCGCCGAAACACTGACCCTCTCGGCATGATCGATGTCCTTTCGAACACTGTCGAGTGTCAGGTCGTTGAACCATACCTGTCCCCGCGGGATCACCACTCCGGACCGGTTCCTCAGACCCGCGAAGAGATACCTAACCTGGAAAAGCGAAGGGTTGCCCCGCAGCCTGGCCGTATAGCTCTTCGACGGGTCGGCGGAATCGTGCACGATTCTTTCCACGGTCTGCCCCGCCTCGGCGTCGAATTTCATGTCGGTCAAGTCGCTCAACAAGACCTTGACCAGATTCCAGAGGCCGGCTCTGTTGCTCGTGAGGGGAACGGCGATCTCGTAGTAGTTCAGGCTGTCGTAGGCTATCTGGAAATAGAAATCGACGACGTCGCCGTCGTGGCTCGTAAGGTCCTGGTCCCCGCGTACGAAGAACTGTATTTCGCGGTACTGTTGAAAATCCTGTCCCTGACCCAGAAACTGTTTCCTGAGCCTGAACGATCTTTCAATTTCGAAGTTCTCGATCTCGATCAGCAGGGCCTGCTCCCTCGCCTCGATACCGTCTTCTATATCCACGTTATAGGGCGAATAGTAAAGTGTGGGATTGTCCTTGTTGTTGATCGCTCCGATCTTCACCTTCATGCCGGGTGTCGGCACGATCACCGTCTCGTCCTCCAGTTCCCTTATCTTGTCGAACTCCCAACGGCTTCCGACGAATTTCATCCCTCCCAGCTCGACCATGTGCTCGACAGCCCCGCTATACTCCGAAGAAGCCGTGACCTCGCCGATGTCCTCCATCCATATCCTCATGTGCTGAATGGCGTCGAGCCTCGGGGCTATGCCGGACGGCAGGTCGGCTTTGGACAGGTCGAGGCGGTACATTCTCCACGATTTTTTCTCGTTGATCGGGTATTCGACCGGATCATAATCGTTGTCTTCCCTCGTTTTTTCCAGATCCCCCCAGTAACTCGAGAAAGTCGTCTTGTCGAAATCCCTCTGAACATCTATCACGGCCGAATCGGCGAGGTCGAGGGCGAGGGAATAGTACTCGTTTCTTTCGTCGAAACGGCCGTTCCGGTTAAGATCCTCCGAGTCGTGCTGGTTGTTGCCGTTGCGCGAATTCAGCCCGCGGTATACCCTGCGGGCGGAATCCCATGTCGAAGCGTCGAAGACGGTCGGATATTTCGTCCCGCTCTCTTCGCCGGCGAACCCGTCGTCGTCGACTATAGTCCAGTCCACTTCGCGCTCGTCGTCGTAAACACCGAGATCGGGCCGGTAGAAATCCTCGTTTATCCTGCCGAAATCTATATGGAGTATCCCTGCGCGGGTGTCCGGATCGACGTTGTAGTCGTTCACCCAGATCTCGAGGTACTGGGCCGTCGAAAGGTCGAGGCTTCCCGGAAAACCGGTCATGATGCCGCACCACTGGCCAGGCGCGGGGTCCACGGCCTTGAGGAACATCGACGAGACCGCGGAGTTCTCCCTGGTATCGAGCCTGGGATTGAGATCCCTCCTGCTCGTCGTCAGTTTGTACTGCGGACTGGTCGCTTCCCTGACCGGGTTGTACCAGTGGAAGTCCAGGTCGTCGGGCATCGGATCCAGGATATGCCCGATGTTCAGCGGATCGACCGGCGGACTCGCCTCGTACCAGAGCCTTCGCACCATGACGACCTGGTCGCTGTCCTCGATCCCCTCCATGTCGTCGACAAACGCCTCGCCCTTCGTGTTGGGATTGGGGAGGGACACGGCGACTTCGGCGGCGACGTTCAGACTGCTCTTGGCATCGGTATCGACCCGGGGCAGCAGGTTCACCACCGATGTCATCCAGTCCGGGTAGAACTGAAAGCTTCCGTTGATGTCACCGGCCATGTTCCTGGTCGGCTCGTCGCCCAGGCGCGGGTTGAATCTGGGCGTTCCGACGGAATTGTAGAGGAAACTGGCGTTTAACCTCGAATTCGTCGACAGGTTGAAGTTCGCCCCGACGCCGAGCAGCGAAGTTTTTCCCCCGCCCATGAGGGGCTTGTGCTGGTAATCGATCGACACCTTGGAGTCGGGGGACAACGTGAGAAGCCTGTCCCCCTTGAGGGTGACCGTTCCACCCGTATAGTCGATGTCGTAATCGGTGCCGCCGACGAGTTTTTCGCCGTCCACCGAAACGACCTCGGTCCCTTCTATGATGTCGAAGGCGTTGAGTTGAAATGTCCTGCTGCCGCTTGTCGTCTCCACGATGATGTTAAAGGCATTCTTGGGATTTGTCTGGAATTTTCTGTAATCCGTATAAATCATGCCGTTGTTATCCAGGTATTCCAGTATCGAGTCCGCCAGCGCGTACGTCTCCGCCGTTGGATCCCCGAACCCGTCGCCATCGTTGTCGGCTCCGAGATACGAGGCCAGTTCGTCCCTGGGAAGATCGAATGGCTGATACCACGGAAACATGATGTATCCGTAGTAATAATTGACGATACCCTTTCTGTCGTCGATCAGGTCGTCCGCGATCCTCAACCCTTCCGTGTTCTCCTGGTCAAGACCGAATATCCTCAGATAGCTTTTTTCCGTCTGTTCCTGGATATACTTGGTACCGAGAATCGTGCTTACATTTTCTATCCTTACCTTAATCGCGGCATCTTCCGATCCGGCCGACCCGAGGGAATAGACGTTCCTGAACATCATGTTCCAGGTCGACCAGAAAGCTCCGTGCAGTTCGGGGTCGTTCATGTCGTCGGCGAGCGGACATACAAGCTCGGCGAGGTAGACGGTACTGGCCGGATCGCCCTCGAAATTTTTATAGTCGCCGACGTTGAAATCGTCGGCAGTATAATCCGGCGTTCCATTATCGCACCTGTACCGGATCGCGAGGGCCTTCATGTCGTCGAGAGGCTGGTTGAGGCGGATGCCCATGTACCGGATCTTCGAATCGGCGCTGATAAGTTGAATCAGTGAATAGTCGCCCTGCCCGTAATCGTCGTTCTCCGTGAGGAGAGAATACCAGTCCTCTATATAGTCGGCTTCCGTGCCGTCGACACCGTCGTTCTCGGGATCGACGCAGGCCCTGAGCTGGAACTTCGCGCCCCCCTGGTAATTCTGCAGTTCGTTCGTCTCGATGGATACGAAGACCTCTATCTCGTCGTTGTCCGCCCCCCCGTAGACGGGGAAATACCTGATCGCCGGGTGGCCGACGAATCCCATCTGCGGCACGGTGAACGAATCCCCCGGTGTTTCGAAATAAAAGAACTGCCTTTTGATATAGTTGTAATCGGCGATCGACGACTCGCTGCTCTGACCGCCGGAGCCCGAATACGAACCGCTCGCAGTCTCCCCCTCCTCCTTGCTCGCTATCACCGTCAGGTCCGCCATACCCAGCTGGGCCTTGACCTTTATCCCGAACAGCCCCTTCGCCGCGCCGGAATAGCTTATCAGCTGGGCTCCGCTGATGGTCAGGTCCGTATCCCCCATCTCGATCGATCTTATTATCTCATCCTCGAGTCCCTCGTAATTGAGCCTTACCCTGTTAGTGGAACCCATCCCGCCGCCCATGCTCGAATGGTCGATGTTCACGAGTATCTTCTGGCCGATGTTACCATGAAGGTTCACCGACAGCTGCTGCTCCATGTCGAGGTCGGGGAATTTCTGCTGTTTAGGCCTCCCCTCGGTAACCGGGCAGTTGGCACACCACTTCGACGTCCCTCCGATCGTTATCTTCTCGCGTCCCGAGACGGTCAGCCTCGTCTCCTCGCCGTCCCCGATGAGCCATTCGATCTGTTTCGGCAATTTGATCGGAATGTTCAGATCGATAAGACCGGTGCTGCGCGTTCCCTGCTTGTTCTTTTCGAGATTGTATCTCACTGCCGAGATCCATGTTTTTCTCAATCCCAGTTCCCTGATGCTCTCCGATTCATCGTCGATGGACCTGGGTTCGATCCTCATGCCGGGCAGATCCATTTTCCTCTGCGAGCCGACAAAATAGACCCCCTCCCTCTCATGCCTTACAACGAAGATATGATCCCCCGGGACCTTGAAGCGGAAGAGATGGCCGGTTACCGGATCGTATTCGGTCACCTCCCTTCTCAGATCGAATTCGCCCGCAAGGAAGTTGGGATAGATGCTCATGCCGCCGATAAGGATATATTTCGGAGGAAGTTTGCCGTTTTCGGCCATGTAGTACCTGGCGTCGGTTAGTTCGGCGATATCGAGAAGGTCGACCCTGAACGTCTGCGCCGCCGGCGATCCGGGAATGACAAACGCAAAAAGGACAGCGGAAAAGACTGCCCGGCATACCCCGCTGGCTGCAAAGCCCGGCGGACCGTTTATCGTTCTTTCCTTTTCCCTCATTCCCATTCGATTGAAGATGCCAGAATTAGCTGTCCCGCGCAATCAGTTATATGTTAGATTCCCGGTGAATCCGGCCCGGGTTTCCGGTCGCCGGAGTCCTGTTGGAAGAAGGTCCGGAATTGTCGCGAAAAATAGACAGCAGCACACTCTCCTGTCCTGAAAAAGGTACAAATACACCTGCTCCCTGCCGGCCGCTTTTTTACAGAGGACCAGGGGAAAAGGCGGAATAATCGACTATGACTTCGGCGAACTCCCGCAGCCCCGGAACAAAGATTGCACTGACGCGGCAATTGGGCCGGGGAAGCGGGAGGTTTTAAACTTTAACGTTGCAAGTTCAGAAAATGCATACTCTTGACCGTTACATACTGAGGACTCACATCCCCCCGTATTTTTTCAGTGTTTCGATAATCACATTCGTCTTCGTGATGGATTTCCTGTTCCGTTATCTCGACCTTTTCATAGGCAGGGGGGTCGATTTTTTTATCGTGCTCGAGTTTTTCATACTTAGTCTCGGTCATATGTTCGCATTAATCATTCCAATGTCCGTGATGCCCGCGACCCTGATGGCCTTCGGGCAGCTCGCTTCGGGAAACGAGATAACCGCCATGAAGGCGAACGGAATATCCCTCTACAGGATGATCCTTCCGGTGTTCATAGCCGGCGCCCTTCTCGGGATCGCCCAGGTCTACTATCAGAACGTCATACTACCCGAGAGTAATCACAGGTGTCTCAACCTCTACATAGACATCGGGAAAATGAAACCGACGCTGGAGATCAAGGAAAACATATTCAGCACGGCGATCAAGGGGTACACCATCCTGATACGGGAAAAAAACGACAAGACGGGCGAGATAAGGGATATCCAGATATTCGAGAAGAAAAAGGACGGAGTGCCCGCGACCATCGTGGCGCGAAGGGGGAACATGCGCTTCATCGAGGAAAGCAACATCCTCAGGTTCGAACTCGAGGACGGTGAGATCCACGAGATGCCCGACCCGAGGGACATATCCACTTACCGTAAAACCCTTTTCAGCCATTTCACCCTCAACATGCAGGACATCGACAGGAGCCTCGAACGGTCGGAACGCACAAACCGGACCGACCGCGAGATGACGGTCAGGATGATGCAGGAACAGATAACCGGCAAGCGAGAGGAGATTGAAGGATACAGGATGGCCATGAACCAGACCGCTTCGGACGACATGACCGCGGTCCTTTCGAAAGCCATCCCCGCTCTTGTGCCGGAAGGAAGAATACAAACCGGAGAACACCCGTTCCCGGAGACCCCTTCGGACGCCAAACCCATATACGGCGGGATATCCGCCGAAAAAATCCGGCACGATCTGGAGAGTTCCCTGCGAATAATAGATTCCTGCGAGCGGTTGATCAGGAGCTACCAGGTGGAGATCCAGAAGAAATTCTCGATACCGTTCAGCTGCATCATCTTCGTGCTGCTCGGAGCCCCGCTGGCGATCAGATCGGGGAAAAAGGGAATGACGATGGCCATCGGGTTCAGCATCTTCTTCTTCCTGATATATTACATGTTCCTTATAAGCGGGGAAAAGCTGGCCGACCGCAATTTCGTGACCCCGTGGCTCGCGATGTGGGCGCCGAACATCTTCCTGTCCGCCGCCGCCGTTCTTCTTATCAGGAGCACGGTGCGCGAATCGAGTACGATCGACTGGGACAGGTTCGATTTTCTTAAAAAGTGGCGCGCAAGAAGAGAGGCCGCTATATTCTGAAATGTCCCCCGCGGCGATCATCTTCCGGAAGTGGTGACGTGAGGATTCATGAAAGGTACATTCTATCCGGGTTCTGGCGCAGCGTCCTTCTCGGCCTCGTGGCGTTCACCGTCATATACATGACCGTCGATGTCAGCGAGAATATCGACAAGTTCATCGACAATAACGCCACCACGTGGCAGATCGTCTCGTACTATTTCTTCGAACTCCCCTGGATAATCCTTCTCATCACGCCGGTCTCCGTCCTTCTTTCGACGATCTTCACCCTCGGCAGGTTGTCGCGCGACAACGAGCTTACCGCCTTTATCGCGTCGGGCATCCCGCTGGTCAGGGTCGCCATGCCGCTCTTCATTTCGGCCCTGATCGTGACGGTCGCCTCGATCGTTTTGAACGATACCCTCGTGCCTTTCGCCAAACGAAGAGCCGAGGAGATCAGGCTCGTCGAAATAGAGAAGAAAAAGAAACGCAGTTCCTTCAGGTACAAACCGGACATGTACTACCAGGGCGAGAGCAACCGCACCTACTACGCCGAACGCTACGACATTTCGATGAGCATGATGGTCAACATCATCGTCCAGGAATACGAAGGAGCGACCCTGAAAAGGCGTATCGACGCGAAGAAAGCATTCTGGGACGGTTTAAAGTGGATCTTCGTAGACGGCGCGATAAGGGATTTCCGGGTCGAGGGGGAGGATATCACCTCGTTTCGGCGCATGGAGATGGACGATCTTCCCGAAAGACCAGAGGATTTCGCCAAGGAGGAGATCGAGCCGGAGGAGATGAGATTCTCCGAACTGCGCAATTACATAGACAAGGTAAGGCGAGGCGGCGGATCTGTTGACAAATACATCGTTGACCTTTATTTTAAATTCAGCTTCCCGTTTACGAACCTCGTTTTCGCAATAATAGGTGCCGCGCTTTCGTCCTCAAAACTGAAACCTTCGATGGCGACCGGTTTCGGGCTGACCCTTCTTGTGAGCTTCACCTATTATGGAGTGCTGAGGATAGGACAGGCTCTCGGCCACAGCGGAGTGATGGAGCCGATGCTGTCGGCATGGCTCGGTAATATCATTTTTCTTTCGTTCGGCGTGGTATTGCTGCAAAGATCCAACCGATGAGTGTGGATTCCGGGCAAGTTGGTCGGGCCGGCCCGGCAACCCGGACAGAAAGGGAAGAAATTGAGAAGAGTATCCGGCATTCCTCGTGACATCCTGTCAGGGTCGGCGTCGGCGGGAAAATCGGCGTGCGGGGCGCTCCTGATGCTCGCGTTGATGCCTCTTTTTTTCCGGACCGAAGCCGCCGGGGAGGATTTCAAGGGGGAAAACGCCCTTCTTCCCAGGCTTGCCCAGGAAGAGCTGGTCACCTACTTCGGGCTCCGGTATTCGCTGAACAAGCACCAGATGAG
>JBFYZH010000095.1:0-38626 GCA_041309605.1 Candidatus Krumholzibacteriota bacterium | reverse complement strand
ACGGGCGACACGGCAGGAGACAGGCATGTAATCCTGATGGAATGCCGGTTCCGGGAGGGACGCCTTTCCGGTTCCGCCGCCGCCGTCGCCGTCGAGCGCTGGTTCATCCTGCCCCACTGGATGGAACTCGAAAGAGACGTTCATTGATTCGGCGAATCATGTTTCAGAACACCTGATCGATTCGGCGAATTATATTTCAGAGCACCTGATCGATTCGGTTTCCATCGGAATTAATTCGAATGAGTCGTCCGGCGATCTCTTGCCCGTTATGTTCGTTTGCGGACATCCTGTGTACTGTAAACGGACACCGCAGGAACAGCTACGCAGCCATAACATGAATTATTACAACATGTTAAAATATTGGAACGGAGCTTGCCTTTACATCCCGTAAAAGGGGCAGTCATAATGGAACGAGACCGCCTCGGCCCGGTGAAATCAGCGGGCAGCGAGTTTAAGGATAGATTACAAGGTAATTGAACACCAGCCGGGGCGTCGTGAGCGTGGCTGCTTCATCGACGATTCCCGGCTGGATCATTTTATCCGGACTTGGATTCCGCCCGTGCCGGATGCTGTGCCCGCGTAACCGTCAAATATCATTGACACTTATCAACAAATTTTTCGTTGTCACATGGCGCTGTTAGTGATAACATTCCCCGGAAATTCCAAGGGACTGCAAACCGCATCAGGACATCGAGTGCGAATTTTCAACACAGGGGCTTGTAAAGGACCCCCGCTGCAGCTATCTCTATCGGCCGCCGCGAGAAACCATCCTTCTGAAAGAGCGCCTTTGCTCGATGAAAGGATCGCCATGAAAAAACAGACCATCCCCGTCCAGGTCGATAACGCCGGCCGGCAGGAGGGGTTCGGCAAGACAAGGTGCGTTTATTTCCGTGTAGAAGGATCGGTGGGAACGGAGGCCTGGTCGTATTCCGTGTCCGGCCGCAATGAGGCGGTCCTCGCATCGTGGAACGACTGGGCGGTCCTCGCGGGTCCCGCCGGTCGCTGGAAATGGGGCCGTGGGGAGAGGCTGTTCGATTCGCCCGGGCTCATCGACCGCACGATAATGACACTGGAGAAATCGAAATCGGTCTTTCTCGATCTCGCGCACATCTATCTTCCCGACGATCTGGTCTGCTGCGGGACGAAGGAGAACCCGATAAGGAACGGGGATGTCTATCGCATAACGATGCCCCTTTTCAGAAGCTGCTACATGTTCGTCAACGAAAGCATTCCGGAGAAGGAATGGATCGAGTCATGCCGGGCGCTGTCGAAGGATATTCTTTATTCGCCCGCGGAGACGGCCGCCTTCAGGGAGTGGCGAAAGAAGGAGATATCGCTCGCCCGGGTCAGGTACCACGATCCTTCCTACACCGACATGAGGCTGAAGAAAAAGGAGAAAAAGTGATGAGTTACCTTAAGGTCACGCTTATAGACGTCGGATGGGGCGATTCGATCCTTCTTGAAGCCTCGGACGTCGCCGGAAGGCCGAGATTTGCCGTCGTCGATTCGAACGACAACGCGGACAAGGAATACTGGCCATCTTTCAATTTTCTGCGCAAGCACTTCGGCCTGAGGGAGAAGGAGTTCGAAGTGGACAAACCCTTTTTCGATTTCGTCATGCTCACGCACGATCATTCCGACCACGGAAGCGGCCTGAAGAGGATCATGCAGAAATACGGGACGCGGAATTTCTGGTACCCCCGCGTGAAGGAGGAGGAGAGCGTCATTCTGACGAGCCTTCAGTCGTACGTGCGCCACTCGTCGGTCCGGATTCCTCATGAGGCAATAGACGACACGACCGACACCTTCAATTTCGGCGACGCGACGATCGATTTTCTCTGGCCCCCGCCGGCCACCATCGACAACAACCCGAACAACAATTCGATCGTGATGAGCCTCAGGCTGGGGCAGGCCGCCATCCTTCTCACCGGAGACGCCGAGGGGAAGATCTGGGATCGGATCGCGCAGAAGATCCCGCCGGAAACGCGTGTCGTCAAGGTCCCGCACCACGGGTCGAAAAACGGCACGATCTTTAACAGCGCCACGCCGTGGGTCGACAGGGTCAAGGGGTTCGCAGATCCGCCGCGCCTGGGGATAAGCTGCCACCCGAATTTTCCCAACAGGTACGATTTTCCGCACCAGGAGGTGCTGGACAGTTTCGAGGCGGCTCCGCTCGAGTATTTCCGGACCGACATGCAGTATCATCTCACCTTCATCGCCGACAGCGCGAACGCCGGCAGGGTCGATGTGAACTATTCGCATATTTAACGGTCGCGGGTTCTCTTGGCTTAGGTAAACGGAGCTGCGGTTTCGCTTGGTGGGCACGCATGCGCGAACGCCCGCTACGCGAAACCGCAGCCCCGTTTCAACGGGCACGCATGCGCGAATGCCCACCGGGCGAACCCACAGTTCCGTGCGACGGCATTCGAATTGTATCGGTGCGGTAGCGCTTGACAATCGGATGATATCGATTAAATTGAATTTATCATGAAACAGAATGCTTCAACATCCTTCCATCGTTCCCACTGCATGATGGCGATGCCTCGCCCGGACGCGGGCATTTCACTTTAGAAAACGCGCGTTCGGGATACCTCCATATCAATTCATAATCGATGGAACTGAACGGATACGCTCGTTCGGAGCGCGGAGGCATTTGCATGCATAGAACAGTCGACTCCATAAATGAAAAGATAAAATCGGGGCGCGTAACGGTGCTGACGGCCGAGGAGATGACGCGCCTTGTCGGCGATGTCGGAGCAGGTGCGGCGGCCGAAAAGGTCGACGTCGTCACGACAGGGACCTTCGGGGCGATGTGCTCGTCGGGGGCGTGGCTCAACTTCGGCCACTCCGATCCTCCGATCAGAATGGCGGTCGTCAAGCTCAACGGCGTCGAGGCCTACGCGGGGGTCGCCGCCGTCGACGCATACATCGGCGTCACGCAGGCGTCGGAGTCCGATGGGATCGCGTACGGAGGTGCGCACGTTATAGAGGATCTCGTGCGCGGCAGGCCGGTCGTGCTTCACGCAGTCTCGTACGGAACCGACTGCTATCCGCGAAAGGAGATCGTTACCGAGATCACGATCGACGACCTCAACCAGGCGCTGATGAGCAACCCGCGAAACGCCTACCAGCGCTACAACGCCGCGACGAATTCCGGCGAAAGACCCCTTTCGACATACATGGGACGGCTGCGCCCGCGATGCGCGAACGTAACCTACTCGGGAGCCGGGGAACTTGCGCCGCTCGCGAACGATCCCGAGGCGCGCACGATCGGCATGGGGACGAGGATATTCCTCGGAGGCGCTCACGGGTTCGTGGTTGGGAGCGGTACTCAGCACGATCCGGAGAACGGTTTCGCGACTCTTATGGTCCAGGGAGACCTCAAGGAGATGTCCGCCGAATACCTTCGAGCCGCGACATTCCCCGGGTATGGCACGACACTTTACGTCGGGATCGGCGTTCCGATTCCAGTACTCGACGAGGATATGGCGCTGCGAACGGGCGTCAGCGATGAAGAGATAACAACGGAGATCGTGGATTATGGTGTCCCGTCGCTTTCGCGGCCCTGCGTAGGCAGAGCGAGCTACGCGGAGCTCAAGTCAGGTTCCGTGCGGATCGGCGGCAGGCGCGTCCGCACCTCCCCTTTATCGAGCCTCTCTATGGCGCGGCGGATCGCCGGGGAGCTTAAACGCCGCATCCGATCCGGAGGATTTCTTCTCACCGAGCCGGTCGAAAGGCTTTCCGCACGGGGTTCCGCGAGGCCGATGGCGATGAGGAAGCCGTCCGGCACACGCGTCACGGTAATCCGTGAAACTGAAGGTCGCGGCGCCTCGGCTCGGGGGGACGGAACCCGGGGTCCCGATACCGTTGCCGGGGAGTGATGCGGTATGGCGCGTCGCGACGAAGATCGCAGGCTCCCCGGAGCCGCGGGGGAGAGATCAGGCGTGGAGCGTCGAATCGTGCGAATGGACGAGACGATCGCCACTATAATCGCCGAGCCGGAGTACATCCCTGTCGCGATCGATGAGATCGCACGGCGCCGCGCAGATCTTGAAAACTGGATCCGGCGCGATCGCCGGTTTCTCACCACGCTCGAGCCTTACGAAGTCCCTCAGGATGCCCCGGAGATAGCAGGGCGAATGGCGCGCGCCGGAGCGCGAATGGGGGTGGGGCCGATGGCAGCGGTCGCGGGAGCTATCGCCGAGTGCGCTCTGCGGGCGATGATGGAAGCTGGAGCGGAGCACGCGATCGTCGACAACGGCGGCGATATCGCGATGCGCCTGTCGCGTCCCGCGACTGTCGGCATATTCGCCGGGCCTTCCCCGATCCGCGACATCGCACTGAGATTCGAGCCTCAAGACGGGATCGTTTGTGTCTGCACATCGTCGGGTACGGTCGGGCATTCGCTCAGTTTCGGCCGTGCCGACGCGGCGATAGCGATTGCGGAAAGTGGAGCGCTGGCCGATGCCGCCGCGACGTCTCTCGGGAATGCCGTTACAGCAAAGGACGCCGCGGCGATCGAAAGGTCCATGGCTCCGATCCTTGCGGCTGGTGCAAGCAGTCTTCTTGTCATCATCGGCGATCTGCTGGTCGGGGCAGGCGAAGTGCCCGAGATCGTGCGGGTGCATATAGATTATGAGTGCATCACGACGGGGTGATCGAACGGGCGTGAATTCTGACTGTACACGGGATGCCCGCATGGTGTAGCATCCGGGGCACCAGGAATATTATCAGATGAAATGGCCGGATTAACCTGAGGATTGCCATGATAGGCGAGACGGTTTCCCATTACAGGATCCTCGAGAAACTCGGCGAGGGCGGGATGGGGGTTGTATACAGGGCCGAGGACTCGAGACTGGGGCGTTTTGTGGCCCTGAAATTCCTTCCGCCCGAACTGACCCGCGCTGAAGAGGCGATCGAACGGTTTGTCCTGGAGGCCAGGGCAGCTTCCGCTCTCGACCACCCCAATATCTGCACAATCCACGAGATAGATGAGACGAAGGAAGGCCGGACATTCATCGCCATGGCGTACTACGAAGGAGAATCGCTGAAGGCGAGGATCGCTCGCGGGCCGATCAAACTCGACGAAGCGCTCGAAATCTCAGGCCAGATCGCCTTGGGGCTGGCCAAAGCGCACGGCGAAGGGATCGTTCACCGCGACATAAAACCCGCCAACATCTTCGCAACGAAGGACGGCCTCGTGAAGATCCTCGATTTCGGCGTAGCCAAACTGTCGGGCATGAAGTTGACGAAGACCGGCGGCACCCTCGGCACGGCTCCGTACATGTCGCCCGAGCAGGCGAGGGGCGAAGAGGTGGACGGCAGGAGCGACATCTTCTCGCTCGGCGCGGTGCTCTATGAAATGATCGCCGGGAAGCACGCTTTCCCGGGCGAGTACGAGCAGGCGGCGATCTACTCGATAATCAACGCGGATCCTGAGCCGTTGACCTCCATTCGATCCGGGATCCCGATGGAACTCGAACGGATCGTGACTAAAATGCTCGCCAAGAGACAGGGCGAACGTTACCAGGGGCTCGAGGAATTTCTCGTCGATCTTCGCGCAGTGAGGAATCTGGTCGATTCGGGCGGGAAGGTCGCGGAACGCAAGAAGAAAAGTCGCCGGCGCGGCATCCTGCAGGGGATAGCCGCCGCTGCCGTCATCCTGGCCTTAGGGATCGCGTTGCGGTCGATATTCACTCAACGCGCCGGCCCCGTCGATTCCATCGCCGTGTTGCCGCTCGAAAATTTTTCGGGGGATCCGGCCCAGGACTACTTCGCCGACGGCATGACGGAGGCGCTTATCACGGACCTCGCGAAGATCGGCGCCCTCAAGGTGATCTCGCGAACGTCGGTCATGAGGTACAAGGGCACGACCGAGTCTCTTCCGGATATCGCGCGCGACCTCGGCGTCGACGCCGTCATTGAAGGATCGGTGCTTCTTGTGGGCGATAGGGTGAGGATCACGGCGCAGCTCGTGGAGGCCTCGAGCGACCGCCACATCTGGGCGGAGAGTTACGAGAGGGATCTTCGGGACGTACTTTCCCTGCAGCAGGAGGTGGCAAGGGCGATAGCGTCGGCGATCAGCGTGGCGCTGACGCCGGCCGAAACTGCGACATTGACGGCGGCCGCGCGGGTCGATCCGAAGGTTCACGATCTGTACATGATGGGTCGATATCACTGGAACAGGAGGACTGCCGCGGATCTTAGAAAAAGCATGGAATATTTCGAGGGCGCCGTCGCCCTGGATCCCCTGTTCGCACCCGCTTACGTCGCGATAGCCGACGCATACACCGTCATCGGGAACTGGGGATACAGGAACCCTCTGGAGATGTACGCGCTGGCGAGGCGATATGCCGATAAGGCCCTGGAGATAGACGGATCGCTCTCCCAGCCGTACGCGGTGATCGCGGGTGTCGAGGAATACATTAATTTCAACTGGGCCGGGGCGGAAAAGTATTACAGGAAAGCGATCGAGCATAATTCGAATAACGCCACGGCGCATCAGTGGTACGCCGAGCTGTTGTCGCACCGCGGACGCAACGAGGAAGCCCTCTCTGAGATCCACAGGGCTCTGGAGATCGATCCGCTGTCCCTCGTGGCCGGCGAGGCGAAAGCCGTGATTCTCCTAAGAGAAAAAAGGCATGACGAATCGATCGCTGAATGCCGAAGGGTCCTCGATCTCGACGGCGAGTTCAGAACAGTGCACCTCGTGGCCGCGCTGAACTATGCCGCGATGAAAAGGTACCCCGAATACGTGACGGAGCTTCAGGAACTCATCTCGGTCGACGAGAAGGGGAGAAGGTTCGCCGACGAGGGGGGCAGGATTTTCAGAGAGGCCGGGGCGGATGGATTCATCCGCTGGGTGGTTGAAAACGTCGATGAATTTTACGGCGCGCCGTTCATCACTCCATACTACAAGGCCACGGGTTATTCATGGCTCGGGGACAATGACCGGGCGATCGAATGGATGAGAAAAGCGATCGAAGTGCGTTCGCGCGACGTGGTCGGATGGAAAACGGACCCGTCGCTGGATAATGTTCGGAACGATCCGAGGTTCATCGCTCTCGTACGAGAGGCGAGGTTGGAATAATGTTAGGCAGAACGGTTTCCCATTACAGGATCCTCGAGAAACTGGGCGAGGGCGGGATGGGGGTGGTGTACAGGGCCGAGGACACGAGGCTGGGCCGCGAAGTCGCGATCAAGGTGCTCCCGCAGCATCTCTGCGGCGACGACGAGGCAAGGAGGCGGTTCATACAGGAGGCGAAGGCGGCTTCGGCCCTGGACCATCCGAATATCTGCACGATTCACGAGATAGACGAAACTGGCGATGGAAATATCTTCATGGTCATGACCCTCTATGACGGCAGCATCGTCAGGGAGCTGATCGCGGAGGGGCCGCTCGAAGCGGCTCGAGCGGCCGATATAGCGGCGGGAGTGGCGCGCGGGCTCGAACGCGCCCACGCGCGGGGCATCGTCCACCGCGATATAAAGCCGGCCAATATCATGGTCACGCGCGACGGCCAGGTGAAGATCATGGATTTCGGCGTTGCGAAGCTGGCGAACGCTGCGGCCATAACGGTCATGGGTTCGTCGATCGGAACCGCCGCGTACATGTCCCCGGAACAAGCCGGCTGCGCGCCGGTCGATCATCGCACCGACATCTGGTCGCTGGGAGTCCTGCTTTACGAGATGCTCGCGGGGAAAAGGCCCTTCGAGGGAGAATACGATCAGGCCGTGATCTACGCCATCATCAACACCGAACCGGCGCCGCCGTCCACTTTCCGCAAGAGTGTTCCGGCGGATCTCGATCGCGTCGTCGTGAAGGCGATGGCGAAGTCTCCGGCCGGGCGGTATCAAAGCGCCGGGGAGATGCGCGCGGCGCTCGAAGCGTGCGCGAGCTCAGTCGCCGCCGGAAAATCGTGCGGGGCAGGCATGAACGGTACTGCGACATACGGAGCGGGCGGTACCCAGACCTGCGCGTCGGGCGGTGCTGCAACGCGTGTGGCGGGCGGCGACACGCAGGCAGGCGCCGGAGGCGCAAGGCCGGACGGAGCGGACAGGCGCAGGCTTCCGTCGATAGCCGTTCTTCCATTCAGGGATATGAGCCCCCAGCAGGACCAGGAGTATTTCTGCGAGGGGATCGCCGAGGAGTTGCTTAACGCACTCGTGCAGATCGAAGGATTGCGGGTTGCGGCCAGGACGTCGAGCGAGCAGTTCAAAGGCAGGAGCATGGATGTCAGGGCCATAGGCAGGGAACTCGGCGTAGAAAACGTACTCGAGGGAAGCGTTCGCAAGGCCGGCGACAAGCTGAGGGTCACCGCGCAGCTTATCGATGTGGAGAACGGATACCATCTTTTTTCCGAGAAATACGACCGCACTGCCGACGACATCTTCGCCATCCAGGACGAGATCTCGCTGGCCATCGTCGACAGGCTCAAGGTCAGGCTGATGAAGGGGGAGGAAGCGAAGCTCGTCAAGCGGCACACGGAAAGCGAGGAAGCCTACCGGCTCTACCTGCAGGGGCGGTACTTCTGGAACCGCCGGTACGAAGGGGGGCTCCAGCAGGGGATCGAGAGCTTCCAGAAAGCGATAGGGATAGATCCGAAATACGCCCTTCCCTATTCGGGGATCGCCGATTGTTACTATGACCTCGGCTGGTTCGATTTCCTGGCGCCGAAGGAGGCGTTCGGAAAAGCCAAGATGATGGCGCTCAAGGCTCTCGAGATGGATCCGGAACTCTCCGAGGCGTACACATCGCTCGCCACGGCCTTCCAGTACGCCGACTGGGACTGGCCTGTCGCCGAGGCCAGTTTCAAGAGGGCCATCAGCCTCAATCCCAATTACGCGACCGCTCACCATCTCTATTCCCTCTTTCTTGCCGTCAAGGGCAGTTTCGACGAGGCGCTCTCCGAGTCGGAGCGGGCGATAGAGCTCGATCCGATTCAACCCATCATCCGCACGACGCACGCCTTCATACTGTATCTGGCAGGCAGGTTCGACGATGCGATGGAACGCTGCACCGCCCTGTTGGAGTTCGATCCGGATCTTTTCTGCTCATGGACCATCACGGCGAGCGTTCTGACGGAACTCGGCAGGTTCGCCGAGGCCGAAGAGGCCCTCCGAAACGCGACCCGGCTCGCCGGGGAGGAACCGACTCTTGTAACGGGTCTCACCGGTTACAACCTCGCGCGAAGCGGGAGGCATGAGGAGGCTCGCGAGGTGCTCGGCAGGATGATCGGGATGAGGGAAACGAGATACGTCTCGGCGCACCTTATCGCCGCCGTGTATCTCGTGCTGGGAGAGAGCGAATCGGCGCTCGAGTGGTTCGGTACGGGGTTCGATGAGCGCGATCACTGGAGTCTTTTCACGAGGCACATCTACACCGCGCGGGAGATGCTCCCCGACCCGCGGTTCCAGAAGATGCTGCGAAAGATGGGGCTTTATTCGTAGCAGTGATAACAAGTCCTGGAGCGCCCGATCCGGGGTCACTTATACCCCGTCACCACGTACTCCATCCGTGTCGCCGGTACGGCCGCATCGAAGACGAAGGTGTTCCCGTCGATCCTCCTGACGTTCGCCTTTCCCTCGAGAAAGGAATCGACGGTCCGCGGAATGTCTTCGAACGCCTCGGTCTTGTAATGCATCGGCAGCACGAAGCGGCTGACGGCGAGTTGCTTGACGATCGTGTCGGCCCCGGCGCCGTCGATCGTGTACTGGCCGCCCACCGGGATCATCAGTATATCGACCTTGCCGATCGCCTTGATCTGGTCCTCGGACAGCACGGTCCCGATATCGCCGAGGTGTACCAGGCGGATGCCGTCGAATTCGAAGACGAAGATCGCGTTTTTTCTTCGCATGCCGGGGTCGTGGAACGAAGGCACGGTGTACAGCCTCACATCGCCGATCGTTTTGTCGATCGCGTTGACCTCGAGACACCCCTTGTCGGTTCCCCGAACGATCAATGGCTCCCCTGCGACAACTTCCACGCTGTTGTGATCGATATGTTCATGGGAGACCGTCACGATATCGGCCTCCGTCCCTTTCGGGAAGTGGTACCCCTTGAAGTTGACAGGATCGGTAACGATCCGCGTGCCGCCGGAAGTGGTCATAAGATAGCACGACTGCCCGAGCCACCTGATCGTCACCGATTTTACCGCATCCGCTTTTTCCTGGGGCGACAAGGCCGTGCGAGCATTGCCGTAAACGAGGGCCGAAACAGAAAGGGCCAGCATGGCGGCAGGAATCCATATCCTTGTTCTGGAACCTCTGGAATTCATGACGAGTCTCCTTTTCCCTTCGAATTGTTAACTTCTTAACATTAACCGTCCCGGAAGTTCGGGGCAAGCAGTCTTTTTCAGTGCGGGGCGCCCGCCGAAATCGTTTGAAATCGGGCACGGAATGCATTAATCTTTCCGAGGTTCCGCGGATGCCGGGGCCTGCTTGAAGGTCCGGGCGGTATCCATCGGCCTGTTAGGAATCAGGCCGGGTCGATCTGTCGGCGGCTACCTGGTGTCCGGCCGAATGGCCGGCGCCCGAATGGAAGAGAGGTAATTCGTTGGACCTTGTGAAGGATCTGTTCGCGGATCATAAAAAATATATCGGGCGCGAGGTGCGGCTCGGCGGCTGGGTGAAGAGCGTCAGGGATTCGAAGACGTTCGGGTTTATCGTACTGAGCGACGGCTCCTTCTTTAACACCGTCCAGGTCGTCTTCGACGACAAGATCGAAGGATTCGCCGACCTCTGCCGGCTGACGCTCGGCTCGTCGATCATCGTCGAGGGAACGGTCGTGGAATCGCAGGGGAAGGGGCAGGAGTTCGAGGTCAAGGCCGACAGGATCGAAATATTGAACGCGGCGGACGCCGATTTCCCGATACAGAAAAAACGGCACACCTTCGAGTACCTCAGGACGATCTCGCACCTTCGGCCGCGGACGAACACATACATGGCCGTTTTCCGCGTGCGGAGCCTTCTTTCGTACGCGCTCCACAGGTTTTTCAACGACCGCGGATTCGTTTACGTGCACACGCCGATCATCACCGGGAGCGACGCCGAAGGGGCCGGCCAGATGTTCAGGGTCACGACCCTCGACGCCGTGAAACCGCCCCTGGACGAGAGCGGGCACGCCGATTTCAGGGAGGATTTTTTCGGCAAGGAGACGAACCTCACCGTGTCGGGGCAGCTCGCCGTCGAGAACTACTGCATGACCTTCCGCAACGTCTACACGTTCGGGCCGACCTTCCGCGCCGAGAACTCGAACACGGCGCGCCACGCCTCGGAGTTCTGGATGATCGAGCCCGAGATCGCCTTTGCCGACCTCGGCGACGACATGAACCTCGCCGAGGACATGATGAAATACATCTGCAGCTACGTCATGGAGCACGCCCCGGAGGAGATGGAGTTCTTCAACAAGTTCATCGACGACGGCCTGACGGCGAGGCTTCGCAACATCATCGACTCGAAGTTCGCCCACATCACCTACACCGAGGCGATCGAT
This sequence comes from Candidatus Krumholzibacteriota bacterium, assembly GCA_041309605.1. Lineage (GTDB taxonomy): Bacteria > Krumholzibacteriota > Krumholzibacteriia > Krumholzibacteriales > Krumholzibacteriaceae > JALOPX01. Next base: position 27,132 of record JBFYZH010000095.1, on the reverse strand, counting down.
ATCCTCGAGAAATCGGGGAAGACCTTCGAGTTCCCCGTAAAGTGGGGGATCGACATGCAGAGCGAGCACGAGCGGTACATCACCGAGGACGTCTACAGGAAGCCGGTCTTCGTCACCGATTATCCGCGCGAGATCAAGGCCTTCTACATGAGGCTCAACGACGACGGGAAAACGGTGGCGGCTATGGACCTGCTCGTACCGGGCGTCGGGGAGATAATCGGCGGGAGCCAGAGGGAGGAGCGCTTCGACGTCCTCAGGAAGTCGATCGAAACCTTCAAGCTCGACGAGAAGGACTACTGGTGGTACCTCGATCTAAGGCGCTACGGTTCGGTCAAGCACGCCGGATTCGGCCTCGGCCTCGAAAGGGTGCTGATGTATCTGACGGGGATGAAGAACATACGCGACGTCATCCCGTTCCCCCGGACGCCGAACAGCGCCGACTTCTAGGCCGCATTGCCGGGGCCGGGCGACATATACATTCGCATAAACAAATCATGTAAAGGGGGGTTGCCTGGAAACGCCAGGGACGGTTTTTAGGGAAGGCATATAGTCCGAGGCCGGCAGATGCCGCTTCCTTTAAGAAGCGATTCACCTGCCGGCCCACGGACACCCCCTCCGTTGCAATCTCAAATCGGACTAGAACCGCCCCTCGCGGACCCGTTTTACCTGGGAGCTCTTCCTGATCCTTATGACATTGCGCGGATCGATTCCGCCGTCGCCGCGCACCGGGGATTCGCCCTTCTCGCGGCCCATCCTGATGACGCTCTTCAGTTTTTCGAGGATGTCGGAGCCTTCTATCGCCTCCGAACCCTCGCTGTAGTAATCGAACCAGGGCATGCCGGCCCTGGTGTACTCCCTGGCGGTCGGCGGCATCGTCGGCGGCTGTTCGCTGGTGATCGCGCGCCAGATCAGGGAATTCGAGATGTGAACGAAGCACCTGCTGAACGCCTTCCTGTCCCAGTCCTTGAAATCGAACGGATCCTCGTAGACTTCCTGGCGCATTTTGCCGCCCGGTGCAAGGCCCATTTCAGAAGACATCATCGAGGGGCAGATGCAGGCGTCGGGGACCCCGCGTTCCATGAGCTGGTCGCGTTTCGGGAAGCGCCGTTCGAAGGCCGATCGCTTCATCGGGTATACGATGATCTGCAGGCCGCCGTGCTCGGCGGAGCCGGTGATCTGCTCCTCGGCGGTGTATCCCTCTCCGAGAGGCATCGCGACGAACTGGCGTATTATCCCTTTTTCCACGCAGAACCCGTCGAGCCACGGCTGTTCCGGGACCACGAGGTAGTCCTGCGGGATGCCGTGAATCCCGTTTGTCCACTGCTCGCCTGTGAGGGCGTCGATTTTGCCGGCCGCGATCCTGACCGCGAACGGATAATTCGTCCCATGCTCGCTGATGAACGCCGAGTGGAAGTTAAGCCACATCGCCTCGGACTGGTACATCGGCAGCATCACCCCGCCGTGCTGAATCCAGTTTGCGGGGGCCGAATCGCCGAAGTCGTCGACGTGTCGAAGCGGAAATTTACCGAGGCCCGGAGGCAGCGGGTGGTTGTTCCCGTCGTCGGGGATGCGCAGGGTCCGCTGAAAATCGATGTACAGTTTCGCGTCCGGATGGATCTCCGGAAAAGTGAAACAAAGGCTGTCTTTTTTAAGCTCTATCATGATCCCCTCCTGTTACCATTCGCCGTCGCGGACTTCGCGCACAAGGCGAAGCACCGCGTGATCCGGCATGTCCTTGATCTCCCTTATAAGCTCGGCGAAAAGCAGGGGGCGTCTGCGAATGGCCTCCTGCAGATCGCTCGAGACCTTCCCCGCAAGAGCGAGCATGACGTCGCGGTCCTCGCCGAGCACCTCGGCCAGGACCTTGATCTTTTCCTCGGAGGGCGGCGCCTGCTCTCCGCGCTCGATCTTGCTGAGATATGACGGCTCGAGGCCGACCTTCGCCGCGACCTTCCTCACCGAGAAGTCACGGTTCTGGACTTTCAGCTCCTCGCGTCTCTGCCGTATGTGATCTCCAAAAAGGTTCATCTCCATCCCCCTGTCGTTCAAGCTACAGTGTGTAGTATATACTACACACATTACTCTGTCAAGGGGGGGATTGAAATTTTTTTTAAGTGTGGCCTTCAATGTCCAAAATAGAGCGACAATGTGTTCCGAATGGTACACCGGGGAGCCGGCCCGTGGAGAGCATGTCAAATATATCCTTATGATATCAAACCGGTTAAACGATAATCGGCTTATGGCACAACGATTGCAAAAAATAACAAAGGTGAACGAGACCGTGTTTTGCCCGGTATGGCGACCTTGTATGGCACCGGGTAAAAATAATCTGGAGTTGGTTGACTGGAAGGGAGACCCCGATGAGTTCGAAACGAATTTATTCTTTGTTGGCGGTGGGACTGGCGGCCGGATGGTTCATCCTGGCGGCGGTGCCGCCGGCTCAGGCCCAGGAGATCCGCAACCAGGCGGAAAAACAGAAGGACCGATCGGAGATCCGTCAGGACAGAAGGGCTCTGGCCGATGACGCCGAGGATCTGGACAGGCTGTCAGACCTTGTTCTGGAATGGGATTACCTTCGCGCCGCAGGGAACGAAAACGGGGCGAACGATGTAAGGAACGAGATAATGGCCGAGATCCGCAAGGACCTTGCCGAAAATAAAACGCAGTCCGCAAAGGCGAGGGGCGAGACGCGGCGCGCTCAGCGCGAGCTCAGGAGCGATCGCCGCGAGGTCAGGAAGGACCGAGCCGAACTTGCCGAAGCCAAAGAAACCGGTTCGGCAAGGGAGGCCAATGAAGCCGTAAGGGAGCTTCGCGACGACAGACACGATCGTCGCGACGATCGGCGCGATCTTGCCGACGACAAGCGCGACGCCGCCAACGCAGTGGATCTTTTGAACGGCAAGAGGGAGATCGCCCGCGAACTGCTTGAAATACAGAAGCAGCCCGGCATGGGCGAAAATAACGGAGTTCCCGGCGCGCGGACGGAGGAACTTCTGCGGCGCTACCTCGAACTGAGCAGGCAGGAGATCGACCTCGGTGAGAGGGAGTTGAATGAAGACCACAGGGAATTGAGGGAAGACCGCAGGGAAACCCGCGAGGACAGGAGGCAGCGTTAATTTCTTCCTGGTCCACCCTAACCGTCGTTCCTGAATTCGCCCGGACCGCGGTTGATGAAAGGGAAGGAAGAATTCACTGCTGCGTATATGAATCGACAGGGGCCGCCGTTGCATGGCGGCCCCTGCTCGTTAATCGGCATATGCCGGGTTCCACGTGTTTCGAGCGAACCTCATCCGCCCCCGGGATCCTTTATCGGGGTGGGCGGGATGGGGGGGAACTCGTCGAAAAGGGCTCCGGACAATATCGGGAATGAAAGCAGCTGGCTGTTTACCGTGAAGGAACATCCCCTAACGAACATCTTGTACTTCCCGTAATTGTAAACGGCTCCTTCCACCGGGTCTATGAATTCCTCGATGTGGCCCCCGTCGAAGCAGGCGACGCCGAACTGCAGTTCCTCCTGTTTGGCTTTCCTGCAGAGCTCGATCATGGTTTCGAGCTGATCGAGCTTTATTCCCCAGCCTTTGAAAAGAAGATCTTTCATCTTCGATCCTCCCTTGTCGTCAAACGCCACGGCCGTCAAAGCGCGGATTTAGCTATGAAGATTTCGAGAGGGACGAATCCGGGATCCGAGGCGCCGAGGACTTCGAGCGCCCTTCCATGATAGTAACTCGATTTCCCGGCGTCGTTCCTCGTCGAATAAAGCCTGTCCATAATCATCAGCAGCGCGTAGTCGTTTTGGTTGTAGGACAGAAGGTGCACGCACCTTGTCTCCGCCTCGTCGACCCTGCCGGCGGACAGAAGGGCCGCGGCCAGTTCCCGGCCGAAGAAGCAGAATTCCCTCTGGGATGATTCCGCCGCCGCCCGCATCTCTTCGATCGCCTCGTCGTGCCTGCCCAGGGCGAGAAGGATCGCGCCGTTCAGGTGCCGTTCGCACGGCGTCTCCTCGTATACGAGCGGATCGCCGGTCAACGATCGGATTCTCTCGAGAAACGCCGACGCTCTTCCGGTATCGCCGTCGAAACGAAGCGCGGCGAGCCCCGAAAGCCACATCGCCTTGAGCGAATTTGGATCGACGGCGAGCATGCCGGCGATCTGGGCGTCGAAAGCGTTCCTGTCCCCCTGAAGCATGTACAGCTCCGCGAGGCATGCCTGCCCGGTTGTTTTGTACCCCCGGGACGGGGCCGCGCCGATATACCTGTTGAACGCGTCGATCGATTTCTTCCATTGGCCTTTCGCGAGGTACGCCCTTCCGAGTATCTCGAAAAATTTGAAATTGTGCCGGTTCTCCGCTATGCATCTCTCCGTCAGGCCTATCGCCTCGTCGTACCTGCCGCTGAAGCAATACGCTCCCGCTATGCTGTTGATGGGATCGGGCGACTCCGGCGACATCGACCTGTACTTTTCGAAAGCCTTCATAGCCTCTTCGAAACGTCCCGAATAGAGGAAAGCGTTCCCCATGTGGTTCCAGGCGGCGTTCGTCAGGCCGTCTTTATTTTCCGGGTCGAGCTCGATTGCGTTCTCGAAATGCCTGACGGCGCCGTCGTAATCCCCCATGTACCTGGACATGACGTACCCAAGGTTCACGTGCGCCCTGATGTCGTCGGGGGTCTCCTCGAGAAGGCTTTCGAGGTTGCGCACCGCCATCACCCAGTCGTGCCATACGTACGCCTCGACTATGTTGCATTTGAGAAGGTCTATGGAACTGCCTTTCCTGATCGCGATCTTTTTCGCCCGGTCGATGTAATCGGCCGCCTTTTTCGCGTCGCCCCCGGCGTTATAATAGGTCGCCAGCGTCTTCAGGGCTTCGATATGCCGGGGATCCATGCGGATGCTTTCCTCGATGAGGGTGATCCCCTTGGTCTGGTCGCCGCCGTCGTAGGCGGCTTTTCCCCTTTCGAACATCATGTCGGCCTCCGACTTCGTCGTGTCGGCGGCTGAGGTGGAAGCACGCCCGGGCCGATCGCCGGACGATGTCATGTTTGAAACGGACCATATGATGAACGGAACGGCGATCACGATGAGGATCAGCAGGAACATGGGGCGTACTCGCATGGAGAACAGGGACTGGCCGGATCCGGCGCGGAATGCCGCGGCGAATTTTTTACGGGGGCCCGGAGCGGGCCGGCCGGCTCCCGGAGAGGATGCCGCGGCGACAGCGAGCCCTGCGCCCGGAAGTTGCGCCGCGATTTTCAGATCGTAGATAAATTCCTTCATGCTCTGGTACCGCAGCGCCGGGTCCTTCTGCATGGCCTTCGCGATGACGCCGGCGACATACAGTCCGGCCTGTTCGTCGGGAAGTTTCGTCATGTCCGGCGGGTTGTTCAGAATGCCGTATATCACCGAAGCCTCGTACTCCCCTTCGAAAGGCAGCGCGCCGGTCAGCATCTCGTACAGCGTGACGCCGAGCGCCCATATGTCGGACCTCATGTCGGCCTTCCCGCCGCTGACCTGTTCCGGTGACGTGTATACGAGGGTCCCGGTCCGGTTCGTAGTCGTCCTTGTCGCGCCCGAATCGACCTGCCTCGCAAGTCCGAAATCCATTATCCGCGGCCTGTGGCTGCCCGGCTCGATGACGATGTTGGACGGCTTGATGTCGCGGTGGATTATCCCATTTTCGTGGGCGCATAAAAGGCCGTCGGCGACCTGGGTGATAATGTCGATCGCCTCGGAAAGTGGCAGCGGGCCGTCGTCGATCATCATCCTGAGGGTCGGTCCCCCGCAGTAGGCCATGACGATGAACGTGAGGCCTTCGTGCTCCTCGATCTCGTGGATCGCGCAGATATTCTGGTGGTCGAGCGACGCGGCCGAACGCGCCTCCCTTATGAAATGTTCGCGGGCATGGTCGGTGGTAAGCATCGCGGGAGTGATGAACTTCAGCGCCACTTCGCGGCCGAGACGGGTGTCGATCGCCTTGTAGACGACGCCCATGCCGCCTTCACCGATCTTTTCAACGATCCTGTAATGGGATACAGATTCGCCGACCATCGATTTCCCTTCGCTTTTTTCAGATTGTTGCGAGCCGCTTAAATTGTAAAAAGATTCTTACACTTTTTTCGCGGAAAATCAATAAATATGGCGTATCTGTAATGTTGTATCGTTGTTAACATGTTTGGCCTTCCGGCGGAAGTCGTGAATAAAGAAGCACACCTGTCGTATTCGATGCCTGCATTTGATGCTCCCGAAGTCATTGCGCGAAGGTTCGGAGGCCGTGCTTGCGCCGGGACCCTGCAAATAGTACAATGCGACCCCGGGCGGGGAACAAGAGTTTCGGACAGGCATTGGAACATGCGAGGTCGCCGGGGCGCCGTGAGTCACGCGGGCACCGGAGTTCGCCGGGACGTTATCAGGTATCCGCGATGGCGGGATCGGACAATATCATGGAACGGTCGATCGATGTGACGGCGGCGGTGATAGTGCGCGAGGGCGGCGTTCTTATCGTGCGGCGCGGGCCGGGAGAAAGGCACGCCGGTTTCTGGGAATTCCCGGGCGGCAAGATACGTCCCGGCGAAACGCCTCAGACGTGTCTCGAGCGGGAGCTCGAAGAGGAGCTCGGCGTTCGCGCCAGCGCGGGGGAAATTTTCGCGGTCAGCGAGCACCGCTACGATCACGGCACTGTGCGCCTCATCGCGATTGTCACCGGGATAGAGGACGGCGCGATGACCTTGAGCGTGCATGACGAGGCACGGTGGGTGCCGGTCGAAAGGCTCGACTCGTTCGAACTGCTGCCCGCCGACCTGCCGATCGCGGCGAAACTCAAGACAATGGCGAACGGAGAGTGATATCTTAAGCCATGGCTGTCGTCGTTCTTAAAAAGGGAAGGGAAGAATCGCTTCTTCGCCGGCACCCCTGGGTGTTCTCGGGAGCGATCGCCGCGGTCGAGGACGAACCGGTTCGCGGCGCGACGGTCGATATCCGCGCGAGCGACGGGAGGATTCTCGGAAAGGGGGCGTGGTCGCCCCGCTCGCAGATCTCCGCGCGCGTCTGGTCCTTCGAACCGGGTGAACAGATCGACGCGGAATTCTTCCGCAGACGCCTGGTTCGCTCCTTCTCGGCGCGAAGGCCCGCGCAGGACGCATGGGGCAACGGCTGCGGCAGGCTCGTCTACGCCGAAGCGGATGGCCTGCCGGGGATCGTCGTTGACCGGTACGCCGGATTCGTGGTCTGCCAGTTCCTGTCGGCCGGGGCCGAGTTCTGGAGGGAGACGATCTGCGGCCTGATCGCCGAGCTCGCTCCCGGAGTTTCGATCTACGAAAGATCCGACGCCGATTCGAGGGAAAAGGAGGGTTTCGAGCCGCGGGCCGGCGTTCTTGCGGGAAGCGAGCCGCCGGAGCTAGTCGAGGTGAACGACGGGCGATTCAAGTTTTTCGTCGATATCGCGCACGGGCACAAGACCGGCTTCTATCTCGATCAGCGCGAGAACCGCATTGCGGCGGCCGGGCTGATCTCTGACCTTCAGGATCCGGTCGTGCTGGACTGTTTCTCATATACGGGATCCTTCACCGCGGCGGCCCTCGCAGGAGGAGCTTCCTGGGTGACGGCAGTCGAGAGTTCGTTACCGGCTATCGAGACGGCGCGCCGCAACATCGGCCTCAACGGCCTCGATCTTTCGCGCGTACAGTTCGAGGAGGAAAACGTCTTCGTGTATCTACGCCGCTGCCGCGACGAAGGGCGCAGCTTCGGCGCGGTGATCCTCGATCCGCCAAAGTTCGCCGGCTCGCGCGGTATGGTGGAGGCGGCAAGCCGCGGCTACAAGGATATCAATCTTCTCGCGATGAAACTGCTCGCGCCGGGGGGGCTGCTCGTCACATTTTCCTGCTCGCAGCACATCGGCGCGGATATGTTCGAGAGGATCCTCGCCTACGCGGCGATGGACGCGGGGCGCGACGTTCAGATCGTTCGGCAGCTCAGGCAGGCCGGGGATCACCCGGTTGCGCTGAACTTTCCCGAGTCGGCCTACCTCAAGGGAGCGGCCTGCAGGGTGTGGTGAGGATGCGGCCGGTGCCACTGACTGCGGAGTGCGAATAAGCGTCGACCACAGTTTTTTGCCCCGCAAATTCCCGAAGTACTTATTCCCCGCTCATCGAGTATGGCAGGTCTTCGCCGGCTGTCGCGCGCTTGAAATTCGGGCGCGGGCCCATCCTGAAAAGAAGCGTCCCGCCGGCGGCGAGGTCTTCGTGCCGCAGGAAGCCCTTCGTGTACGGGCGGCCGTTGAGCTCGACCGACTGTATGTAGGGATTGTCGACGCTGAACCCTTCTGTGCGAATCACAAACATCTTCCCGCCGCCGGGATCGATTCTTGCGCTCTCGACGCAAGGGCTGCCGAAGACGTATTCGTTGCTGCCGGGGCATACCGGATAGAAGCCGAGACAACTGAAGATGTACCATGCCGACATCTGCCCGCAGTCGTCGTTTCCGCAGAGGCCGTCGGGCGCGGCGCGGTACATCGAATCGACGATCTGCGGCACGCGCTGCTGCGTCTTCCACGGGGCGCCCGCGAAGCAGTACAGGTAGGGGATGTGATGGCTCGGTTCGTTTCCGTGCACGTAGTTGCCGATCATCCCGACCTTCTCGATATCCTCGCTCCCGGCGATGGCGTCACCCGGCACCTCCATCACGAACAGCGAATCGAGCCACGAGACGAGGCGTTCCTCCCCGCCGAGAAGCCCGATAAGGCCGGCCGCGTCATGGGGAACGTAGAGCGAATAATTCCACGCGTTCCCCTCGATGTACCCCTGGTCCGACGTGCTCATCGGGTCGAACGGCTCTTTCCAGCCGCCGTCCGAGTTTCGCGCCCGCATGAACCCGGTGCCCGGGTCGAATATATTCCGGTAGGACCCGGCCCGCCCGCGGAACAGGGCGGTCTCCTTTTCCTTTCCGAGAGCGGCGGCGAATCTCGATATCGTCCAGTCGTCGTAGGCGTACTCGAGCGTCTTCGACGCCGAGTTTCCGCTGAGGTCCTCGGGCACGTATCCGTATTTTATATATGCGCCGATCCCGTCGTACGGGTCATAATTCGCGCTCGACACGACAGCTTCGAAGGCCGTGCCCTCGTCGAAGCCGCGGATCCCTTTCATCCACGCGTCTACGATCACAGGCACCGCGTGGTAGCCGATCATGCACCAGTTGTCGTTTGCGTGGTGCGACCATATCGGCAGCATGTGGTGAACGCTCTCCCTGTAATGTGCGAGCATCGATTCGATCATGTCGCTTGTCCTGCCGGGCTGGACGATCGTTAGAAGCGGGTGAAGGGCGCGGTATGTGTCCCACAGGGAGAAGATCGTATGGTTCGTGAAACCGCCGGCGCGATGGATCTCCTGGTCGAGTCCGCGGTAACGACCGTCGACGTCCGAGTAGACGACCGGCCCGAGGCACGCGTGGTACATTGCCGTGTAGAAGTTGACCTTCCTGTCGCGATCGCCCTCGATGAGGATCTTCGAAAGCTCGCGGTTCCAGAGCTCGCGCGCGTCGCCGCGGACGCGGTCGAAATCCATATGAGGTATCTCCGCTCGAAGGTTCTCCAGCGCGCACTGAGCGCTGACCGCCGAGAGGGCGAATTTCACGAGGATCTTTTCGCCGTCGCCCGTATGAAAATCGAAATGCGCCCTGATCTTCGCGCCGGCCCTTTCAGGGAAGGAGTCGCTTTCGTTCCACTTCCTCCAGAAACCCCTGTAGAGAGGTGTTTCGTTGTTATCTAGCCCGTACGAGTCGAACGGCTTCGAAAAGACCATCGCGAAATAGATGTACCTTGTCCTCGCCCAACCGCGCGTCTGCCTGAACCCGGTCACGAGGGTGTTGTTCTCGACCCGCACCGACGACCAGATCACCTTGCCGTCGTAGTTATAGATCCCCGAGGTGAGATCGAGAATGATGTGAGCCTCGTCCGTCTTCGGGAAGGTGTACCTGTGGAAACCGGTCCTCTCTGTCGCCGTAAGTTCTACGCCGATATTATAGTCGGATAGAGTCACCGCATAGTATCCGGGGCTCGCCTTCTCGGAATCCTTCGAATATCTCGACCTGTACCCGGTCTCGGGCTTTTCGGCGGTTCCGGGATTGAGCTGCACGGGGCCTATCGTCGGCATGACAAGAAAGTCGCCGAGGTCGGAGTGGCCCGTGCCGTTGAAGTGAGTGTGGCTGAATCCGACTATCGTCGGGTCGTCGTATTGGTACCCGGCGCAGTACCTGTAGATGGCCGGGTTGTACCCCTTGCCGTAACTATAGAGAAGCGTGTCGGTGTCGGGGCTGAGCTGCACCATCCCGAACGGCACCGTCGCCCCGGGGTATGTGTGCCCCATGTCGCGCGTGCCGATGAAGGGGTCGACATAATCGCAGGTGGTCGATTCGGCGGCTCGGGCGATCGAGCCGACGCACAGGGCGGCAAATACGATCGCAATCATGACCGGCATCGTCCGGCAAACTGTTTTTTCTCTCATATTTCCTCCACGCAGCCCGGCTTGACGCCATCCATGAAATATTGTAACAATATCGCGGGCCTTGTCGTAAACTGGCTATCGGCGGGCGGAATCCGCCCGCCCGCCCGACCGTCTTCGATCTTTATGACAACACAAGGGGTGTCGATGATCAAGAAGATCCTGCTGGTCCTGCTTCTTATCGCCGTGCCGCGCGCGGGATCGCAAGGCAAGGGGGCATCGACCGGCGCCGTGCCGCGATCAGCCGCCGCGTCGACGTTTACCAGTTCAGGTTCCTTTGTCGATCCGGACATCTACGTCGCCCGTGTCCGGGACGCCGCTTCAGGACTTCCGGGCAGCAGCGTTCGGGCTCTTGCGATGACAGCGGACGGGTTTCTCTGGATCGGCACCGAGGCCGGTCTTGCCCGTTTCGACGGTGTTCGTTTCGAGCTCTTCGACCAGTATAATTCCACAGCTCTCAAGGACAGCCGCATACTATCGCTGCATGAAGATGCGGGCGGAGTGCTGTGGACCGGGTCGGACGGCGGCGGGCTCTGCGCGGTCAGCGGCGGGGATTGGCGCTGCATCGGGCAGCAGGAGGGGCTCCGCAACCTGCATGTGAGCGCGATCGCCGGTGATGGCGCGGGGCGCCTGTGGGCCGGCACCGAATACGGCGTCCACTGTTTCGACGGAGCGAAGACCGACCTGTTCGGTCTCGACGAAGGCTTTTCCAACAATATCATCACCGCTCTTTCGATCGGCCCGGGCGATGAAGGCCGTGAACGCATCTGGGCCGGGACGTTGTGGGGCGGTCTCGCGGCGATCGAAGGCGACGCGGTTCAGTTATACGATTTCAATGACGGTCTCGAAGACCTGTCGGTTCAGTCGCTCCTCGCCACTCCGGAAGGGGACGTGTGGATCGGGACCATGAAGGGGCTTTACCGATGGTCGATCGAGGAAAAGAGGATCACGTCCGTTCCCGGGTTGGGCGACTATCCGGTGACGGCCCTATGCGAGGCGCCAGGCGGAATCCTGCTCGTCGGGACGATGGTCGAGGGCTTGAAGGCCGTCGCCGGCCCGAACGCCGTCGATCTATTCGCCGGAGGCGATCTTGCCGACTGCCACGTCCGTTCGATCCTGGCCTGGCCGGACGGGCAGATATGGGCCGGGACCGAATCGATGGGCCTTGTTCACCTGAAAAAGCGGACGGTGACTTCGATCGGCGTCGAAGACGGGCTCCCCGAGGGATCGGTTTACGCCGTTCTCGAAGAGGGCTCCGGATCGCTTTGGATCGGCACCGAGAGCAGCGGGCTGTGCCTGCTTCGCGAAGGAAGGGTCGCGCGCGTGATCGGAAAGGAAGACGGCCTTGCCGGAAAGATGGTTCGCGTTCTGTCGAAAGACGATGCCGGGAGGCTTTGGGTCGGCACGATGGACGGCGGCATTTCGATCGTCGACGGCAGATCGATAAGGAACCTCACGGCCGCCGGAGGGTTGCCCTCGGACAATGTCTCGGAGATATTTTTTGACGGCGGCGGTGTGTGGATAGGCACGGAACGGGGCCTTTACCGCGGAAGCGTCGACGAGCCTCTGAGCCTTTCCCCCGCCTCGGGGCTCGAGGGACAGACGGTCCGCGCGCTTTACCGGGCCGGGGATGGAGCGTTGTACGCGGGAACGCGCGGCGGATTATGGCGTCTCTTGGGCGAATCGTTCGAGCGTCTCGGCGGCGACGCTCTCCAGGCGGAGGTCCTTTCGATATATATGGACGGCGCCGGCACCATATGGGCCGGGACAAACGGCCAGGGGTTGAGGTCGATTTCCGCCGATAAGGTCCGGTCCTTTACATCGAGGGACGGACTGCCGGGGAATTTCATATTCAGCATAGTCGGCGAGACGGGAACCGCCGCAGGCAAGAATGGAGCCGCCGAAAGGGAGAACGGATCCACCGAAGTCAAAAAGGGATCCGCTGAAGTGGAGAACGCGGTCTCCGCAGTGGAGAGGGGAGCCTCCCTGGGTGAAAAGGCGACCGCCGAGGGGGAGAGAGGCCGGAAGCTCTGGGTAAGCTGCGAAGCGGGCGTGTTCACCATCGACGCCGATTCGCTCGTCGCATACGCCGACGGCAAGGCGTCGATTATCGTCCCTACGCTCTACGACGAAAACGACGGGATGCCGACGAGCCGCTGCAACGGGTACTGCGCTCCGGCCGTCTGCGTGTCGGGTTCGGGGATAATGTGCTACCCGACGAATGAGGGCCTGGCGGTTTTCGACAGAAAGGCTCTGATTGCCTCGGTCGCTGCGCCTCCGAAGGTGATCATCGAGCCGCTCCTCGTGGATAACGCCCGCCTGATCCCTGTGAATATCGACGTCCCGGTGAATGTCGACGCGAAGCGCGGCGATAAAAACGGCGCGAAGAGCGGCGCCGAAAGAAGCGTCGTTTTTTCGGGCAGGGCCGACAGGGTGGAAATAAGGTTCACCGCGATCGACTGGTCCGCCCCCGAAAAGTGCAGGTTCCTCTACCGGCTCGAAGGGTACGAAAAGGATTTCAGGGCGGTCCACCCCGGGCAGCCGAGAAGCGCCGTTTACTCGGACCTTCCTCCCGGCGAGTACCGTTTCGCTGTGAGGGCGATCGGGAACACGGGGCTCTGGAGCGCCGAAGCGGCGTCCGTGAGTTTCGCCGTCGAGCCTCCCTTCTACGGCAAGGCCGGGTTCATAGCCGTCGCGCTTTGCGCCGCGGCTCTCGCAGCAGGCGCGGTGGTCGTGATGACACGCCGGAGGAAAATTCGCGTGCAGAAGATAAAATACAGCACCTCGTCGATAAACGACGAGAGGATGGACGAGGCCGCCGAGACCCTGAGGGCCCTTATGGAGGAGGAGAAGGTCTTCCTCGATCCCGATCTCACGCTGAAGAAACTTGCCCAGAGGCTCGGTATCCACTACAACCACCTTTCGAGGATAATCAACGAGAAGCACGAGGAGAGTTTCAACAATTTCATCAACCGGCACCGCATCGATGAGGCGAAGAGGAGACTCTCCGATCCTGCTTTCAGGGAAAAGAACATACTCGAGATCATGCTGGAGACGGGGTTCTATTCGAAATCGACCTTCAACACCGCTTTTAAAAAATTCACGGGGCAAAGCCCCTCGGAATTCCGCAAAAAGAACGGATGACGGAAGCTCCGGTGGCACAAGAGCCGGAGTCCCAACAGTGCAACAGCCAGTTGAATATGATGATGCGGCGTCGGTGACCGACGCCCGGCCTTTGGTTTCGCATCCCGTATCTTCCCCCGAGCGCCCCTGTTAAGCGTCCTGATTGTCAATCAGAACCGTTTTGAGGTTCTACATTTCAATTCCGGGCGACCGCGGCGGGCCCTCGTGCGTATTATTCGTGTGTGCATGAATCGGAAACCGGGTTGAAACACTTTAACAGGGGAGGATGCGCATGAAAAAGGGAATGACAATCGCGGTTGCGGTCATCGTTCTCGCGCTCGTTTCCACGGCGGCGGTTATGGCCGGTGAAAGATCCGACAGGAGGGCCGCCGGGGCCGGGGAAGAGGTCCACAAGAGCTTCGACGCGATCAAGTCCGTCGACATCAGCACCGTGAGCGGCGACTGTGTCGTGAAGACCCACAAATCCGGCGAGGTCCTGGTCGACCTGTTCTACGAAGTCGATCCGGAAGGATCGTTCGAGTACGAAATGGACGAAAGAGGCGGCAAACTCGTACTCAAGGAAGATTGGAACAACAGGTACGGGCATTCGATGAGCGGAGAGGTGATATGGAACATCACGCTGCCCGAAGGAATGGACATAGAATTCTCGACCGCCTCGGGTAATTTCAGCGTCACCGGCCCGGTCGGCGAGGTCGAAGCGAGCACCGCCTCCGGGGATATCGAGGTCGTCAGCGCGAAGGGCGACATTGACGTTTCCACGGCGAGCGGGGATATCGGTCTTTACAAGGTTGCCGGGAAAGTGGAGGTTTCGACGGCGAGCGGTGAAATCACTGTCGAGGAAGCGAAGGACGATATCGAGCTTTCCACCGCGAGCGGCGATATCGAGGCCTCCGGCGTGGACGGCGACATTCACATGAGTACTGCCTCGGGCGAGATCGAAGTCGCCGACTCGAAGGGTATTTTCGAACTCAGTTGCGCCAGCGGAGAGATCGCAGCGAAGGGAATCACCGTCGAAGGCGAGAGCAACTTCTCGACCGCTTCCGGAAGCGTAATCGTCGTTCTTGCCGAAGCGACCGAATACGATCTGTCCCTTTCGACCGCCTCCGGGGACGTGACCCTGGACTACAACGGCAATCCGGTCAAGGGGTATTTCGAATTCGAAGCGCGCAAGCGCCATGGCCGCATCGTCAGCCCCTACGATTTCGACGACGAGGAAGAGTTTGAGCGTCACGGCGAAATAGTCGTTAGAAAATCGTTTTCTGTCGGCGGGAAAACGCCGTCGATATCCCTCACCACGGCGTCCGGCAGGGTTGAGCTGAAGAAGTAGACGTTTGACGAAAAGAGCGTGGCCGCTCTGTTTTGTATGCGACGATCGGAAGGCCGGCCTTCATGGGACGGCCGCTGAAGAGGGCCCGGGACATTGTCCCGGGCCTCGTTTTTCCATGTGGATTCCGGCATAAGGCACGACTATTCCCCGGCCGTCACGGCCCCCGGGGTTTGATGCTCCGCGATAATTGACGGCGACAGCACACCGCTGATTGTGGTACAATTTCATCTGATTCAGGTCTTTTTAAATGCCGCATAGATATTTTAAAATCGGGATCGTTCCCAACCGAACGGGAACACTATCGATAAGGGGACCGATCCCTTAATGCCGCCCCCGGAAATTTACTTCCGGGTTATGCTTCACAGGAGGCATCTTCATGAGCAGACACCTCGCCCCGGTCTTATTGACAGCCGTTTCCATAATGATTATTGCCGCGTCGCCGGCATCGGCCTATTGGAAGGCTGACGGGATCGCCGCATGCGCGGCTTTTCTGGGCCAGGAAGCTCCACAGCTCGTCTCCGACGGAGCGGGAGGGGCGATCATAACCTGGCGCGACGAGCGGGGCGGCAGTTACGATATCTATGCCCAGCATGTCAACGCGGCCGGGGTGCCTGTCTGGGCGCCCGACGGGGTGGCGATCTGCACCGATATCAACTGGCAGAGCAACCCGGTAATCGTCTCAGACGGAGCCGGCGGGGCGATCATTGCCTGGCAGGATGACCGTGGAGGATATTACGACATCTATGCGCAGCGGGTGAACGCCTCCGGAGCGATCCTGTGGATGGAGGACGGGCAGGTCATCTGTTCCGCCATCGGATCCCAGTCGCAGCCGCAGATCGAATCCGATGCTGCGGGCGGTGCGATCATAGCGTGGCTGGACAACCGAAGCATGAGCGAAATCGATATATACGCCCAGCGAATCAACGCCGCGGGCGCCGTTCAATGGACATGGGACGGAGTCGCGGTCTGCACAGCCTCAAACAGCCAGTACGATCATAAGCTGATCCCGGATGGGGCGGGCGGGGCGATCATCGTCTGGGACGACTTTCGGGGCGGAAGCAACCTCGACATCTACGCGCAGCGGATGAACGGTTCGGGAACCGCTCTGTGGACTGCGAACGGCGTCGCGATCTGCGCAAGATCGGGGGAACAAATATTCCCCGTGCCGGCTTCGGACGGGGCTGGGGGAGCGATCGTCGCATGGTTCGATTCCCGTCTCGCTTATTATGATATCTACGCGCAGCGCGTGAACGCCTCGGGCGCGGTGCAGTGGACGACGAACGGGATCCCGGTCTGCAACGCGTCCCTGGATCAGACATTCGTCTCGGCGGTATCGGACGACGCGGGCGGCGCGATCCTGACATGGATGGACGCGCGAAGCGGCGCCGGTTACGACGTGTACGCGCAAAGACTCAATGCGGGCGGCGCCGCTCAATGGATCGCGAACGGGGTTGCTCTATGCACGGCTTCGTCGGATCAGAGCGATGTGCGCACGGTGAAGAATGGATCCGGCGGGGTGATCGTGGTGTGGAGCGATCTCAGGAACGGCGGAAATGATGTATACGCGCAGTGTGTCAACGCCTCAGGCACCGTTCAGTGGACGGCCAACGGGGTCCCCCTCTGTACGTCCGTCGGCGAGCAGGATCAAGTCAGAATTGTTTCGGACGGAGCGGGAGGCGCGCTGGCCGCGTGGAGGGATTTACGGACCGGCTCGACGGACATCTTTTGTCAGAGCGTCGACCGGGAAGGGCGGACGGGATTCCTCGCCCCGGATATCTATGCGGTCCGGGATATTCCCGGGGACCAGGGGGGCAGCGTATACCTGACCTGGTACGCGGCCCGGCCCGACGCCTTCAGGACGGCTGATGTGAGCTACTACACGATCTGGCGCGCGATCGATCCGCTCGCCGCCTCGCTCGCCGTCGACAAGGGCGCGAGGTTCGTCGAGGCGCTTGCCGATCTAGACCCGTTCTGCGGACTGCCGGTCGTTCGCCTTGAGAAGATCGGTTCCATGGAATATTTCTGGGAACTCGTCGAATCGCAAAGCGCGTATTACAGGACTGCTTACGGCAAACCGGTAGCGACATTGTTCGACTCCACGGGCGTCAGCGACGAATATCATTACTTCCAGGTGGTCGCGCATTCGTCGGATCCCTTTGTTTTCTGGGAATCGGAGGTCGACAGCGGCCAATCGGTCGATAACCTTGTTCCGGCGGCGCCGCTCGGTCTCGAGGGAGAGCAGCAGTATACGCCGGCCGGTCTCGAGCTGAAGTGGCTGGCGAACGGCGAGAGCGACCTTGCGGGGTACGCGATCTATCGCGGGACGAGCGAGGATTTCGTTCCGGACCCGGACAATTATGTCGCGACCACAGGCGACACGCTCTATGTCGACGGCACATGGAACTGGGAGGGTGGATATTACTACAAGGTGGCGGCGGTCGACATACACGGGAACGAGAGCGATTACGCGCTCCTTTCGCCGGGACTTATAACTGGGGACGACGCACCGGCGATGCCGGCGGTGGCCTATCTTGCGCAGAATGTTCCCAACCCATTCAATCCGTCGACGCGGATCGAGTTCGGGCTCGCCGCGCCGGCGAAGGTGCGGCTGCGGATCTACGATGCGGCCGGGCGCCTGGTGCGCGAGCTGGCGAACGGGATCATGCCCGCCGGGCGTCACTTGATGGATTGGGACGGAAGGAACGCGATCGGCGAGGCGGCGGCGAGCGGCGTCTACTTTTATCGCCTCGAGGTGGGCTCCTTTACCGAAACGCGCAAGATGGTTCTGCTTAAATGAGATCACTGCCCGCAGATAACACTGTGCTTTTCCTTCGGCGTTGCACGGCCGATTATGGCGGTTTTCGGGCATCCGCAGTTCTGCAGGCGATCTAGAATCGATTCCGCAGCGGCGGAAGAGGCCGCCATAAGTATCCCGCCGGTGCCCGCCGACCATCACAGCTCCCGCAAATCATTATCGAGACGCCCGCCGAGGGCCGGCGCGCTCAGGGCAACGAAAAGGGGAAGATCAAGCGACACCGAGGCGGAGTGTGTTCCGGTCACCCAAAGGGAAAGATCGGCGATACTGAGCCGATGGCGGACGCGTTCCGCTTACCGGAGGGCGGAGACTCGGTGCGTTTTTGCGATCGAATCGATCTGGTCCTTCGTGACCCCCGCCTGAGCGGCGAAGACGGGCCAGCGAGACACGGCGTCCAGAACCTCTTCGACAAGTTTTTCGACGCGCTGGATATTCATCTCCCTGCCGGTCTTAAGAAGATCCTTCTTCGTGAAATCGTCCCGTTTGCCGTTGATCGACATCTGGTGCATGTTGGTCCGGAGCCCGCCGGGGTTGTACGCGTACGTCACGTCGAAGGCGGGGGAGAGGCGCCATTGGCCGCCCCTGTCCATAAGGAAGGCGATGTTCTTGGTATGGTCGTCCTGGTTGCGCGCGGCGACGTTGAACACCATCCGCCGGAACTGCTGGCCGGCCTCCTCGCTCGAGAGCCTCAATTCGCGCATCACGCGGAAGGCATCCTCGTACGACGCGCCGCCGGCGTTCTGGTAGTCGAGGTGGGCGAGGGCGCACAGCGACTGAAGGTGCAGTTTCCCGCCGCCGGTGGAGCGGTCGAATCTTCGCGTCATGAAATGGGCGCGGCCCCCTTCCTCGAGAAGGCGGCATTCCGTCATCCCGATCCCCGCCTCCACGGCCATGAGGTGATAGGCGTACTCGATTCGCCCGTACCCGGCCGGGTCCGCGAGCGCGCGGTCCTTGACGCCGTCGAATTTCAGGATCCAGTAATCGAACCCATCCGGCGCGACGACCTGGCCCGAGCGCACCTCGCCGGTCTTTTCGTTAAGGGCGATCACCGCTTTGGGGCGATTCCCTCCGGCGGATGTCCCGGTGCGTATGATGTTGAGAAGCGCGTCGGAAGGGTCCGCCCCGAGATCCGCTTTGAGACCGCTTCGCTCTTCGACGACGGAGCGGGCCAGGGCCAGGAGCCTTTCGACCTCGACGGGGACCGATTCCTCGAGGGCCGTGTTTATCACCGGCTGATATTCAAGCGCGCCCATGCCGCGCCGTCCCGTGTAACAGAGCCGCTCCACCGGGCTGAAATCGGACGGGTCACGCCCCTGCCCGGAGAGCCACCTGTCGATCAGGGTGTTCCCGAAATTGTCCGGCAGCGAGTCGGCGAGCATCCCGGGGAGCCCCTTGAACGTAGTTTCCGGGAGCGAACGGAAGGCGAACTGCGAGGTTCCTTTTCGCGCATCGGCGGCTGGCATCTTTATCGGCGAGAGGTCGAGGCCGAGGTCGAGAAATTTCCTGTCGAATTCGAATGTGGCAAAACGGCTTCTCGCGTTCCACGAGACGGCCCCCGCAAGGGTGTCCCATATGCGCACGTATGCCACATCGACCCTTTCAGCCAACGCTATTCTCCTTTGCCCCGGGTTCCCGAGGCCCGGCGGCGTTCCCTGCCCTTGAGCCTGGCAAGCTGCAGCGGGCTCGGGCCGGAGTCGGGCAGGAAGCCTTCCAGATCCTCCAGCGCTTCGAGAGCGCGAAGAATCTGTACGAGAGCCAGAACCCCGAAAGGTTTCCCGCCTTCGATCTCGCTGATGGTGGAACGGCTGAGACCGGAGAGCTTTGCCAGCCCCTGCTGCGTGATGTTCTTATTGAGCCGCCTGGTTTTCAGGCGGCCGCCGATTTCCCGAAGGATCGCCGGATCGCTCATGCCATATATACTCATAATATCGCCTTTATCAGTCAAAAAGCCTTTTTAAAGGTATACCACTGTTTATATACAACATTATATTTGAATATCGAGCGGTTGTCAATAGTCATTTGGAATGTTTGTTTGATATGACCGATAAAACTATCATAACATCATAATATTATGTATAATATCGTATAAAACCAGCATAAAAACTGGCAGGATGATGATTCGAAATCGCCTGACCGGGGTCTAACAATCCCCTCGCCGGGCCATGCCGGGGTTTTGATCCGGCCCTGATCGAACTCCGATCGGGATTTAACCGGCGTTTAAACCGCGCCCTGACCGGGTTATAACCGGGCGGGATCGCCATTCGAACGTCTGCTTCAGAGCCAATCAAGGTTACCTCATTGAATGTTCTGGACAATCATGGCCTGCCAATATACAAATACCGTTGTCAGGGCTCTTTGGCAGCGTACAGAAAAAGGTGGCGAAATGGCCGGCAAATCCGACGACGGCAATCTCGAAAAACTCCAGGGCGAGAACGAGCGCCTCAAGGCGGCGGTGGAGGAGCTCTCGATCCTCAACGATATCTCCACGGCGATCAACTCGGCCCTCTCGCTCGAAAAGATCATCGAGCTGATCGTGCGTAAGTGCGTCAAGTATCTCTGCGCCGAACAGGGCACGGTGACGATCCTCGAACGAAGGGAAAGGGAGAACCCCTTTGTCACGATGGTAAGGGACGCCGACAGAAGCACGGGTTTCCTGCCCCTCCATCTCGATACGCAGATCACCGGGTGGATGCTCGCCCACAAGGAGCCGCTCGTGATCGACGATCTCGCACATGACCCGAGGTTCAAATCGGTCGCGGCCGCTGACGCGGACAACCCGGTAAAATCGCTTCTCAGCGTTCCTCTTCTTCTGAAGGGCACGATCATGGGATCGCTGAACGTTTTCAACAAGCGCGGCAAGGCCGGATTTACCGAATCGGACAAGAGGCTGCTCAGCATCATCGCCACGCAGTCGGCCCAGGTCATCGAAAACGCGAGGCTGCTCGAAGAAGAAAAGACCCTCATCCACATGAGGGAAGAGATGGAGATGGCCTGCAGGATACAGATGGGGCTTCTGCCCGCTGAGCCGCCCGCGGTGAAGGGGTACGACATCGCCGGCAGGAGCATCCCGGCAAGAACGGTCGGAGGAGATTACTTCGATTTTATAAACCTCGGTGACGATCGGATCGTCTGCTGCCTCGGCGACGTCTCGGGCAAGGGGATGCCGGCGGCCCTTCTGATGTCGAACCTGCAGGCGACGTTCAGGGGACAGGATCTGGCGAATCACAGGCCCGAGAAGATCATGGAGAAATCCAACATCCTCCTTTTCAGAAGCACAGATCCCGACAAGTTCGCCACCTTCTTCTTCGGAGTCCTGGACAGCCGGAGGCATTCCTTCGAATACTGCAACGCCGGGCACAACTACCCGATCCTCTCGTGCTGCCGCGAATCGCGGCGCCTGGAGAAGAGCGGCCTGCTGCTCGGGGCCTTCGAGGAAGCGCAGTACGAATCGGGACGGATCGAGATGGCGGATGGGGACGTGCTCACGATATTCTCCGACGGCATCTCCGAGGCGGTCAACGCCGGCGACGAGGAGTTCGGAGAGGAGAGGATCTGCAAGGCGGTCTGCGAATGCCGCGATTTTCCCGCGCGCGAGATCATCGACCGCATCGTCGCCGGGGTACGGAAATTTACCGGCGACCTGCCGCAGCGAGACGACATGACCCTCGTGGTGGTCAGGCGCTTGGGATGATTTCGGCGGTGTCCGGCCCCTTGTCAGTAGAATAGATAGAACCCCGTCACCCTCAACTCGCGCGGTTTGTAGTTTACCAGTTCGTAGCTGTCCATGTCCTTCATGTCGAGCATTCCAATCGCGTATTGTACTGAAAGGCCGGCGCCGTTTCCCCCGAGCTGGAATTCGATGCCGGCGCCGATATCGAGGAGCAGTTGATTGTTCTTGACGAATTCGTCGATATCGAGCGTCTTCCCGCCTCCGTCTGGCGACAGCCGCGAGGAAAGGATCATCGACGCTTCCGGACCCGCAATCAGGAACAGCTTCGGTTTTTCGCTGAGATAATATTTGAACAACGAGGAGAACACGAGACTGTGATGCTGGATCTCGTACGCGCGAAAGCCGTCGATTTTCACCCTTTCGCCGTAATCGGCGTACCTGGCTCCGATCAACACTCCTCCCCGGTCGTTTCTCATCATCTGGACGAATACCCCGCCCGTTATTCTGGGACTGACTTCGCGGGAATCGATCTCCCCGAACCCCATGAAGTTGCCCCCCTGATTGGCGTAGCTGAGGGATTCGACTGCGATTCCGGCCTCGATCCCGAATCCTAAACCGTATTTCGATGCGGCGCTGCCGATCGGTTCAAGGGAAACAGAGTATTCGTTGCTCTTTCCCTTCTCGACAATGATGGTTCTTGATTCGTCATTGAAGTCGACCATCGTGATCTTCAATTCATGTACCCCCGGCGGGAGCAGTAACCCGCTAAGCGGCGAGTTGCCCATCCTTTTGCCGTCGATGCGCACGTTCGCGCCAGGCGGGTCGCTCGCGATGGATACAGGGCTGAACATGCTTCGGCGAAGAGTTTCGAAGATAGCCGCGACCTCCCCCGGATGTTCCTGAATGTCGATCTCGATGTCGTAGAATCTTTCGAGGGCTTCCCGTGCGGCTTCCATGGCCTGCGCTTCCCCTCCCGTCAACCAGGCGATCGTGGCGAGCTCGGCATAGGCCTGCCTAAGCAAGCTCTCGCTCGTGCTGCTGTCATTCTTCAATGTCAGCAGGAAATTCCGCGCCTGCTCGTGCATTCCCATCTTGCGCAGAAGGCGTATGTCGGCGATATCTGGGATTTCCTCCGAGAACGCCGGCAGTGTCGCCGCGGCTGTAACAAGGATTATAATCGATATGGATACAAAGGCCGGTATCGGTTTCATCATGCCCCCTCCGTTGAAGTCATGGCAAGGATAATGTGGGCGGGGAGAAATTGTCAAGGGGGTGAAAGCGCCAGTGGCGTAAACCGGAATTTTGCCATTGCCGAACCGCCTGCGCTGAATACTTGACACCGTCGCGGGCTATTGATAAAATCCGGCCTTGCAAACAAACAAATTCTTGTTTCATCGGGACTGAAAGGCATCAAATGATAAGGATGATACTCGCCGTCGCGTTGACGGTGACGCTCTCAGCGTCAATGAAGGTGCGCGCTGCCGAAGACGAATCGCTCTACAATTCCACCCTCGCCGAGGAGCAGGCCGGGGCGGACGCCGTGGTGCTTCTGAAGACCGGCAGGCTCGAAATAGACAGGCTTGACAAATCCTTTTCCGAATTGCGGATCGTAAAAAAGATTCTGCGGACCAGGCGCGCGGAAGAAGGCGTTTTTTCATTTCCCGACAGCAAATGGATGAAAGTCGTGTCTATCAGGGCCAGGGCGGTCCACCAGGGAGGACGGGAGGAAACCCTCACGGAGAAGGATATCCCGAAGATACCCTCGTTCAGCGATTTCGTGATGTACAGTGACCAGTCGACGCGGCTCGTGGGATTTGAGGGCACAAGGCATGGGACCGTGATCGACGTTTCCATCAGATGGGAGATCGAAAGCCCGATATACTGGCCCTCCGTGCAGTTCCGGGAAGAGATCCCGTGCCTCGACAACTCTTTTACGCTAAGGCACAGAACGAGTCATCCCGTCAGGGTCACGGCGCTGAACATGGACGCGGCCCCCGGCGATTCGGTAGAGGAGAACGGCTGGAGGGAATTGAGATGGAGTTTCTCCGATATAAAACCCTTCGAGCGGGAGGAACGGATGCCTCCGTCCGGCCAATACATCCCGACGCTGATGTTCGCTCCGTACGAAACGCAGGATCTCGGCGGCAATCTAGATATTTCGACCTGGCAGGGAATCGCCGACTGGTATATGCAGCTTTCCGCCGACAGGCTGAAGGCCGGGCCGCGCGTGAAGAATATGTCGGATGAACTGGGCCTGGGGAACATGCAACCGCGCGACGTCGCAAGGGCGATCTTCAATTATGTCGCCTGCAACGTGCGATATGTAGCCGTATACCTCGGGCTCGGAGGTTTTCAACCGCACCATGCGGAAGAGGTCGCAGAAAAGCTCTACGGAGACTGCAAGGATCAATCGACCCTGCTCGTAACAATGCTCCGCGAGGCGGGAATTGAGGCGTTCATGGTGCTTGTCAGAACGGCGGATCTTGGAAAGCTCGAAGGCGCCGCTCCGCATCCCGGGTATTTCAATCACGCGATCGCCGCGGCCGTCGTCGATGGAGGGATAGTTTATCTCGATCCTACCTGCAGGGTCTGCAGTTTCGGCGGGATTCACTCCGGCATACAGGGCGCGCATGCCCTGCATGTCCGGCATGGCGAAAACGCTCTTGTCACTCTTCCGATGGAAGCAGGCCGCGGTAACCGGATGGAAACGACGTGCATGATAAATGTCGATCAGGAGGGAAACGCGGAGGTGCATGATGTGTTCAATTGCGCAGGGATGTACGCGGAATTGTCGCGCGCCATCTTCGATAGGAGCGGTGGGGAGTCGAAGGAGAAAGCCGTAAGGGTTCTGTTGTCCGGCGACCATCCGTTCGCCGAAATAAATGCGGTCAATGTTTCGGGGGAGCATATATCGTCGGATACCGTGCGGGTGGAGACAAGCTACACAATTCCGGGGTTCGTCAAGGACAAATCCAGGGTCTTTCTCGACGCGATGATCCACGGGTATTCCATCGGAGTCCCGGTGGGCAATGAGAGGAAATTTCCGTTGAACCTGGAAAATGTCAAATCGAACGAGTGCAGGGTGGAGCTCAACCTCCCGCCGGGCAGGAAGGTCGAGGTGGTGCCGGAACCCCTGGAAATTTCGAGCAATTTCCTCGATTACAACGGGAACTGGACCAGGACGCCTTCCGGCGCCGTATTTGCGAGGAGTTTCAGGCTTAAGACGGCTCTTGTCCCCGCTGAAAACTACGGCGAAATCAAGGATATGGCGAAAAGGATCGAGGATTTCGAAAATGCCAAGCTGCTCATAACCAGAGACGATACAGTGCGGTGATATAAAAGGACAAAGGCATGGAAAGGAGAGATATGAAACTCCAGCCCCGGTTATTCCGCGCGGCGGCGACATTGTTCGCCTTACTGGCGGCTATTTCGGTGTTTTTCTCGGGGGGTGGTCCGGTATCGGCCGGGGATATAGACAAATTCGTGACGGCCGAGAATTATCCCGATCATGACGCCGTCGTATTGCTCAACAAGTGCACGCACACATTTCAGGTTTACCTGGAACTTCACACGGCGACGAAGTACGGGATAGCCACAAGGACCGAGATAGAGCGCGAGCGAAGGATCAAGCTGCTGAGGGATGGGGCCTTCGGAAAGTACGGCAACTTCGAATCGCCGACGTACAACATGAAGTCTCACGAATACAAAGTCGAGGCGAGCGTGATCTCTCCCGAAGGTAAAAAAAGGGGCGTCGGGAAGGAAAATATCAAAAAAATCGATTTGACGGACAGGTATTCAAGATACCGGATAGCGTTCCCTGGACTCGAAGCCGGATCGATAATAGAGATCAAAGAGACGGTAAAGAGCGATTACCCGATCCTTTCCGGCGCATGGGATTTTGCCGAGGAGGTTCCCACCCTCCGTTCCCAACTGGTCTTCAGGGTTCCGAAAGGGACGAACGCCATGTTCAATTTCATGCCGAAGGCGGCCATGAAAAATCCAGATCCCATTCAGGACGGAAAATACGACGTCTACAACGTTACCCTGGAAAATGTCCCACCCTACATCGACGAGATGTATATGTTGCCGGATAATATCGGCAACCCGACGATCTACTACCACGTCTGGATGATCTCTAACAACGACCTCGCCGCCGCGCTCGGCGTGGATCCTGGCATGCTCGGCGGCGAGCCGTACTCGATGAACTGGAAGGACGTAGCCGAGATGCTCGGGTACTACTTCGATCCCGAGACCTGGGAGGACGACGAGGAAAGTTCCGGATACAGGGCGATCATCGAGAACGACATGACGCGGTTCCGCTCGGGATTCGACATCACGGAAGAAAAGTTCAACGAGCTTCTTTCATGGTTCCGCTCGGAGTTCGAGGCGGTGGACGACGACCTCTTCTACTTCTCGATGAATCCCGAGGAAAGTTTCAAACTCCGCAAGGGCGGGCCCTTCGAGCTGGCCTACGTACTCAGGTATATTCTCGATCAGATCGGAGTCAACACGAACGTGATACTTGTCCGCGACGCCGACAAGGGGCTGGTCAACAGGAACATGCCCTCGTTCGCCGCGTTCACCCATCCGCTCCTCAAGGTGGACATGATGGGGAAGGAGTTATGGCTCGATCCGTTCAGCCATTTCTGCAGGGTCGACCAGATCCCCTGGCAGTGCCGCGGGATCGAAGCGATGCGGCTGCTCCCCGACGGCACGGGGAAATTCACGCTGATTTCCCTCACCGGCGCAGAGGATAACTGCTTCGGCAACATGGACGAGACGGTTCTCGACGCGGAGGGAAACCTCGCCGGCACGACGGAGATCACTATTTCCGGGCAACACCTGCTGGACCTTCGCAGGGACATCGATGAGGACGATCCGGATAAGTTCGACGAAGCCTTGAAAAAGAAATTGAAGGAGGTCTACCCGGATATCTTCAACGAAGAGAGTCTGGAGATCGTCGAGAACGGGAAGGACGAATTGAGGGCGAAGTTCTCGTACTTGATCCCCTCGTTTGCGGACGTCGCCGGCGGTTATATGAACATCGACTTCTCGAACTGGCACTCGACATCGGTGGAGAGGGTTTTCCGGACCGATACCAGAACATGCGATATTCAGTTCCCCTTCCTGGAGATGGACCGCTCGAGCGTAAGGATCGTTCTCCCCGCCGGGGCTGTCGTCGAAGAGATTCCGGCGGTCGAGGAGATGTCTGGAGATTACTTCTCCTATTCGAGGAATGTGAGGGTAGACGGGAATGTCGTCACCTTCGAACGTGTCTTCAAGGTCCTCAGTCCGACGATCGAGGCGAAAAATTACCTTGTCGCGAGGGAGTTCGTGAACCGCGTGCACGATCTCGACGGCGAGGAACTGATAGTAAAAAAATAATACGTTTGGCTGGCAGGCATCGCAGGGCCGCCCAGGGCCGTTCTCGTTTTCCGATGAAACGCTATTCATAATTGTGGTATAATCAATACATTGCAATTCCTGCGTGGTCGTGGAGCACTTCCTTTCAGGGGGATCCAAAATGAACCGAATCGCCCGGATAGTCGCAGCTGTTGTAATTTCCGTAGTTCTTGTTGTCTTAGCTCATCCCGGTTTTACCATCGAACACAAGTACATCGAGGATTTCACGACGTCCCTCTATAAAGATGCGGAGAACACGACGGCCTGGTGGGACACAGATCGGAAGAGC
>JBFYZH010000094.1:0-21577 GCA_041309605.1 Candidatus Krumholzibacteriota bacterium | reverse complement strand
GATGAACGCGAGCATCGGAAACGCGACCGTGGCTCCGAGTATCCTGATAGGCACTGCGGCCCTTCCGAAAAGCGCGGCGGAGAGGGCTATCTCGCCCTGTTTGGCGCCGGCTGTCAGCGGGAAAAAAGTTCCCGTGTAAGATCTGATTACCGCGAGCCAGGCGGCAAGCAGGGGTACGAAGACCAGCGCCCAGACGAATCTTTTACCGGCGGGAATGCCGGAGCGGACGACGAGAAAAGAGAAAAGCGCCAGTGCCGCGAAAAGTATCGTCTCGGGCCTCGCAAGGCAGGCAAGGAACAGAACAAAACCGAAAAAGGCCGAGTGCGCGCGCGACTTCCCCGCTTTCATCGACGCGGAAAAAGCGGCAACGACCATGAAGACCGCAAACGAGGTCTCCATCCCTACGCAGCTCCACCTGACAAACCATGCCTCCGACGCCATCATGATGCCGGCCGCGAAGGCCGTGGTCCTGCGCCCGTCGATGGACTTTGCCAGGCGGTACACAAGCAGGACCGAGGCGAAGGCGAAGAACCGGGAGAGAATCCCGCTCCAGACCGCCAGATCGCCGCCGAGCCTGCTGGCGGCGGCGAGCAGAAAGACCCACAGGGGGCTGGTGGCGCCGTATGCGCGATCGCCCCTGTTGAAGGACAGCTCTCCCGTTTCGGCGAGATTGCGCGCGTACTGCATGTGGATATACGTGTCGTCGGTCATCGCCCCCCTGAGCGGAAGAAGCAATATCATCAGAAGCAGCATGCAGGCGAGAAGAAAAGGATAATCTTCCTTCCCGCCGCCGAAGATCCCCGTCCTCATGGTTATACCGCTCACCCTGTCCTCAGTTCTACTCCGTCATCTCACCCAGGAGGCGGTCGAGCTTCCCGGCCGCCGATCGTCTAGAGTACGCGGGCAGTTCGCCGAGCGAATACGCCTCCTCAAGCTTTCGCCCGAAATAAAGATCGTACATCTTTTCCACAACCGACGCGATCCTTTCCGTTTCCCCGTGCGATACGACCTCTCCGCGCCTTTCCCTTCTGATTATATCCGCCGCCTCTCCCTCCGGGGCGACCGCGAGAACGGGACGCCGCGCTCCGATATACTCGAACAACTTGCCCGGAATGAGTCCCCCGTACCTTTCGTCGTCATGTTTTATGAGCAGAAGAGCCGAACTCCCTCTTTCGAGGCGTATACATTCCCCGTGGGGGACGCTGTTCTCGAACCTCACCATTTCCGCCAGACCCAACCGGGATACCCATTCCTCATTGACCGATTCCCTCGCGCCGAGAAAGATCACCTTCATCCTCGCGCGCACGGACGGTCTCCTTTCGGCCAGGAATGAGAGCCCCTGGAGGAAGGAACGCGAAGTGCGGCCGAGGGTGAGCATTCCACAGTGAAGCACGGTGAAGATGTCCTCGCCGCCGCGTTCCGGCGCCGGTTCCGCAAAATCCTCCTCCTCGTAACCGTTCGGGACCAGTTCGACCCTGCATCCGGGATATCTTTCCTCCATCGCCTGCTTCTGCCACGAAGTCGCCACCACCACCCTGTCGGCGGCGGCCACCCTTCCCTCCATCCGGCGATGTATCCACAAATGCACCGGCGTGGGGGGTTTCCTAAGGTACAGGGATATCCATGGATCCCTGAAATCCGCCACCCATGGGATGGAAAACCTACCCGCCGTTTTCATGGCCGCGATGTGGGTGCTGTCGGGAGGGCTCGTCGAATAGACGGCGTCGAATTTTTCGGAGCGGCATAATTTCGAAGCCGTCCTGAAGGCGAACGGTACCCAACCCACGTATGTATCCGGAAGAAGAAAAAATTCGCCGAGCCTTCTCAGCGCGCCGAAACCCGAGGAGTTCCTGCTGGAACCGCTTCCACCCTTCCTCACTCTTCCCAGAAGACGCTGGCCGGAAAGAGACCGGGTTCTTATCACCCTGACATTTTCCGGGATCATTTTCTCGAGCGCCGGATCGGTTATCCAGAACTCTCCCGGCTTCGGAGTGACCACCGTGATCTCCCAGCCGAGGCTCGAAAGATGCCTGACGAAGGAAAGCGGCCTGAAGACACCCCCTCCCGCGGCTGGAGGAAAAAAATTAATAAGCATGAGCAGTCGTTTGTTCCTCATGTCACGCTCCCGCAACCTATTATCCAGCAAATCGCCTTCCTGGCCGCCGGAATCCCTATCATCGCGGCGATCTCGCGCGTCTCGGCCTCGTCGAATACGCGCAGCCCGACGAGCACGGCCCTGAGCACAAGCGGGGAAACGAGCACAAGGACAACGGCCGCCGGCAGACCCAGGAAGATCGTGACGGCGGTTCCGGCCGCAGCAATCGCGATGAATGCGGCGAGGACCCTGCCGGTGCGCGGGCCGGCTCCTCCGAAGAATCCTCCGCGCCTCGAAAAGATTATCGCCGCAGTCATCTGCAGAGCGGAAGCCAGAAGCTGCGCCGCCGCCATGCCGACGATGCCCCATGACCTGACGAGAAAGGAAAAGGTGCCGAAATAGACCGCCATCCAGACGAAATCGCAGATCACCGCCCATTTCATGAAATGAAGACCCTTCATGGCGGAAAGAAGAGGCGCGATGAAAGCCGCCATCGGGACTCCGGGCAACATCACGAGGAATACGGTGTAGGCACCGATAAATGATCGTCCGCTGACCAGGAGAATCAACTCCCGGCCGGCGATTGCCGCGACCGCCGAGAAATAGACCGCGCCGATAAAGGTGACCTTTGTAAAGATGACAATCTTGCCGGCCAGTTCGTCCCACCGGCCTTCCTCGTATATTCTCGTCACTTCGGGCTGGAGCGCCACCACGGGAAACCCGAGGAACCTTTTTATCAGGCCGTTGATTCTCGATGCGACATGAAACAGCGATATCGCCTGGAAAGGGAGTACCGACGCCATGACGAACCTGTCGAAGTCGGTGAAAGCGAGGGCTACAAGGCTCAGAAGAATCGAATAAGCGGTGTAGGACGCAAAGGACGGAAGGACGACGTCGCCGGGCGCGCCGCCCCGGATGCCGGGCGGAGCCCCGCGCACGGAGATAAGGAAAGCCGGAAAACCGGCGGCGAATACGGCGGCGTTCAGGAAAAATATCATTCTGAAAAGGACGACGAGCCCGAGATCCTTTCTTGCCGTGAAAATAAGAAGGGTCATGAGCGCCAGGTAACAGACCTCGAAGATCATCTGCAGGCGCATCTCCCTCTGGCCCGTGAACGCGCCGTACAAAAGCAGTTTGAGCGCGAGGGCAATCGAGGCGAGAGACACCCAGTAGACGACGGGACCGGTCATCATGCCCTGCGAGGCCGCTGGAATAAGACGGCACCACAGGGGGGAAGCGGAGTGCATGATCCCGCCGAGCCCGAGGATGACCGCCGAGAACGCCGCGAACATCACGATTGCGTTTTTCCGTTCGTCCCTTCGCTGGAACGAGGGAAGATACCTTATCAGGACCTGCGGGAGACCGATGAGAACGATCGTTGAAAGAAGCAGCGAAAATCCCCTCAGTACCACGAAGAGTCCGAAAAGATCCGGATCCATCTCCCGGCTCAGTATGCCCAGCTGTGCAAGCGTGAAGACCATGCCCGCTCCGCCGGCGACGGCAAGGGCGGCGGCGTTCCCCGCGATCTTCGATCTTCCCGCGATTAAATTTTTCTGAGCAGGTTCCACCAGTATTTCCTCGTCTCGATAACGGGGTACAACGTCTTCTTTCCGCCCATCGACTCCTTGAAGAATATCATCCCTTCGTCGCCGCCGCTGCTTCCAAGGTTGAAGACGGAGGCGCCCCGCGCGAACGCCTCCCTTACAGCGCTGTATACAAGGTACGATGATATTCCAAGGTCGTGCGAAAGCGGGGACATTCCCGCCTGCCAGGCCTGGGCTGTTTTGCCGAAATAAAGGTCGATGTGCCCGCCGAGCATCTCGCCGTCCTTGAAGGCGCCCCAGAAGAGGACGCCTTCATCCCTTCTCCCGAAAAGTTCCGCCAGAAAGGGTTTCGGGTACGGATGCACGCCGCCCCAATGCACCGAACCGCTGGAATAGACCTCGTAGAAACGCTCGAATTCTCCGGCCCCGGAAAGTACCCTCACAACGATTCCTTCCCGTTCGCACCTGTTGCAGATCTGCCTTTTCTTGCCGCTCATTGCGCCCGACCTGTACTCTTCGAAATCATCCCCGAGACCGATGATACTGCATTCTTCCATCCTTACGAGGCAACCCGCGGCGGGCACATCCTCCCTGAGCATGCCGAAGAGACTGGCGGTCGAGGATACGCACAGGCGCGGATCGGTCATTTCCGCGTAACGTCCGAGAATGGTTTTTCTGACGGAAGGATCATGCGAAAGCGGAGTCCCGTACGTACCGAAAGGCAGGGCGGCCAGCGAGTGAAACGGTCCCTTGCGCGCGATGCAGACCGGCATCACTCCGGCAAGACGCGGACCCTCGCGCGCCGCAAGCCATACGTGCCGCAATCTGCCGAAAGACGCGCAAAGAGAATCCATCCAGGCCGGAGTGTGAAAAAAGGTCGCGCCCGGAACCCTCTGCAGAAAATCGCTCAATTCGGCGCGATCCATTTCTTTTTCAATATCGATCCTCACACGGCGCCCCGATCGCTTACTGAATGGAACCGCCCGGAACCACGAATCCGGGTATGATGTCCGACATGGCCCGGATGACGTCTCCGCGCCTGCCCTCTTTCGCCGCTTCTATCATGGCGGCGATCTTTCCGTTCAGACCCGGCTCCGCCGCGGCGGCCGATCTTGCCAGGAAGATCCTGCAGTCGACCGATGGAACCAGTTCTTCGGTCCTGCTGACAAGCACTTCGTGAAGCTTCTCCCCCTCGCGCAATCCGGTTATCTCGACCGGAATCTCCACGCCGGGTTCATGCCCGGTGAGCATTATTATGTCTTTGGCCATTTCGAATATGTTTATGGCTTCGCCCATGTCCAGGATGAAAGTCTCCCCGCCTTCTCCGATAAGCGAGGACCGGATCACAAGGAAAGCCGCTTCCTTCACCGTCATGAAATACCTCGTTGCCCCCGGGTCGCTGACCGTCACCGGTCCGCCGCGTCCGATCTGCTTCAGAAACAGGGGCACGACGCTTCCGGCGCTACCGATGACGTTTCCGAATCTTACGGTCATGAAACGGCATGTGCTCGACGTCAATCCCCGCAGGTACATCTCGACTATCCTTTTTGAGGCTCCCATCACTCCGTTCGGATCGGCGGCCTTGTCGGTGGAGATGAAGACGAATCTCTCCACGCCGTGCCTGTCGGAAGAATCTATTATGTTGATGCTGCCTTCGACGTTGTTTATCACGGCCTCCTCGGGGTCTCTCTCCATGTAATGGACGTGTTTGTGAGCGGCGGCATGAAAAACCATGTGCGGGGCCAGTTCCCCGACCATCCTGTCCGTCCTGAAGGAGTCGACCAGATTCGCGATGACCGTCCTGATAACGAGGCCGGGATGCGAGGACCTGAGTTCATCCTCGATATCGAATATCCTGTTTTCGCCCCTTCCCAGAAGGATCATCTCCCCCGGACCGGTCTGGGCCAGCTGACGGCACAACTCGCTTCCTATCGAACCTCCCGCCCCGGTGACAAGTATCCTTTTTCCCGCAAAGGACCTTCTGGCGGATTCGATATCGAAAGCCACCGTTTCCCTTCCCAGCAGATCTTCCACCCTCACCTCCCTGATCTGGTCGATATGCACATCGCCTTTTATGATCTCCATGACCCCGGGAACGATCTTGTACGGCACTCCGGCCTTTCTGCAACGCCGGATCATGGCCCTCACGAACCGGCCGGGAGCGGTGGGAATCGCCAATATCACTTCGTCTATGCCGTTTTCGCGGACGACATCCTCCAGTTCGCCGGTCGAGCCCAGTACCGGCAGCGAAACCACATTCGTTCCCCTCAGCGACGGATCGTCATCGATGAATCCCGCGACGCGGGCTCCAAGCTCGTCATGCCGCGCTATCTCGGCAACGACCATCCTGCCCGCTTCCCCGGCGCCCACGATCAGGATATTCCTGCGATCATCCTTCATTATCGTATTACCGCAACCTTTCTCGTCTCGGAAAAGACCTCGCTGGTGATTTTGACGATGTAGATCCCCGATCTGATCTTGTAGCCGTTGAGGGTAAGAAGATCCCACGCCTCGCCGCCATCGACGACACCGTCGGCCTCATGCACCAGTTCCCCTTCGAGGTCGTATATCCTGATGCCTACGCTGCCCGATATCCTCGATATCCTCAGGGACGCGTCGCCCCTCGTTATATAAACGGGATTCGGATACAGTATCGCCTGCCGCAGAGGCAACTCCACCGCCGGTTCAGGGGATACGTCCAGCCGGGCCAGCCCTCCTTCGGTCCCTACCCACAGCATGTTGGTAGATCCGTCAAACGCCAGCGCCCTGCATACATGGCTGGGAAGAGGCGATATGACGTCGTTCGGATAGACGAACTGAAACTGTTTCACCCAGAGGGAAGAGGTGGTGTAGACCCTGTCGATCGCGCCGGCCGTATTGATCCTGTTCAGTCCCTGGTTGGTGGCCACCCAGAGATTCCCGAAAGAATCGAGTTCGATGTCGTACACGAGCCCGCCGACCAGTCCTTCGTCGAAGTACCCTTTCTTCAACGTGAAGGAATCGATCGACCCGTCGTTGAATCTTCTGATGAGACCTCCCGACGTGCCTATCCACAGCGATCCGTCCATGCCGGGCTCTATCGCGCGAAGATCGGTATTCGGGAGATTGCCCTGATCGAGGAGGGTGATCCACGTGTCGCCCGCCGTGGAAGACAGGTTGTTCCAGTCGAATCCCCCCGTGTTCCAGTACTGGACGCCTGTCCCTCGCAAGGCGAGAAAAACACCGTACCCGGTGAACGCGCAATCGAAAACCGATCCGCTCGCCATCGATGCGGTCGTGGCCGGATTGATCGAAAGCCACTGGTCGCCCGCGGCGCTGGCGATGTTTATCCCCCATTTTCCTTCAAGCTGCCGGTCGTCGTCCGACAGGAACCACCTGTTCCCGGCGGCATCGGCCTTCGCCTTGACGAACCTGTCGGACGTTATCGTGGTCGCATCGTTAACGGAGAAATGCGACCAGGCATCGTCGCCTTTGTCGAGCGGATCTCCGACCTCTATCATGTCGAGATCGTAATTCTGCGAGTTGCACCACAGCCGGCCCGATCCGTCAAAGAGAAGGGCCAGGTTCGAAGCGTAGTACGACAACGCGTCTTCCGAACCGGTGTCCTGTCTCATCTTCGTATAGGCGGTCCAGCCGCCGCCGCCCGAACGGAAGCTGATCCCGTAATTGGTGCTCGCCCACACTCCTCCTTCCGGAGCGGTGTCCAGGGCCATAACGTAGTTCTGGGAGAGAAGAGGCATGGCCATGTTCCGCCAGGTTCCGTCGATATAGGCGGAAAGGTAGCTTCCGCGTCCCTGGTCCGTCAACCTTCCTCCTATCCACGGGGTGCCGCGGCTGTCGACGGCGAGAGCCCTGATGTGGTTCGTTCTGATACGGTAGACATCGTTGAACACGGCCTTCATATCCACGGCCGCGATACTCGACCAGTATATGCCCCCGAATAGATACAGCCTTTCGGAAGTGACGGCGTACAACCGCCCTCCGCCGGACGATACGGCGAGCGGAGGCATCACGTGGAATCCCGCGCCGAAAACGGGCCATTCTCCGCCGTTAAACTTCCGGACTCCGGTCAGGGTCGCGCAGTAGAATTCGCCTTCATGCTTGCAGAGCGAGTATGAAGGCCCCACCGGATACGAGGTATAATCGTAGGTGTCGCGTTCGAACCGGCCGATCCCCCCGTCGTACGCTATCCAAAGAACATTTTCCGTCACGTCGTATAAAAGGTCGTTCACCCATTTTCCGCTCAGGCTATCCGAGAGGTTCGGTTCGAGTGAATGCAGGTTGTCGAAAAATTTCCCCACTCCCAGCACCGTGCCGTAGTAGATCTCGTTACCGACCCTTGCAAGGCATGTCACGTTGTCGCTCAGGATCTGGTTGGAAGTGGAGTTTTCGCTGTAATATACGACCGCCGGATCCGTTCCGGGATTGTCGATCCTAGCTATCCCGTCTTCTTCGAAGGCCGCCCATATACTCCCGTTGTGATCGACCGTCACGGCCATGACCTCTCCTGATTTGAGCCTCAGCCCGTCCAGATACTGCGCAAAGGACGAATCGGCGAGGTTGAAGAGCAGGATGCCCCCGTTAGTGGCGCACCAGAGGCTGTCGCCCGCGCATTCGATGTTCACGATCGCGCTCGAGTCCAGGAAGACGTTCCAGTCGCCGGGTCCGGCGTTCAGCGTCGAATGGGCGACGATCGCGATCAGGATGATCGGTATTGAATACTTTTTCAAGGATTCCTCCAGTTGTTGAAGAACCATTCCGGATATTCACCTGAAAGAAATTTTCTGCATGATCTGATAACGATTTCAAGGTATCCGGTAAAGGAACGGCCTCTCGAATCGACGATCTCGTCCTCCACGGCCGCCTCCATTCCATTCGTCGGCGTTATCCTCCAAAGACCGGTCAACCCCGGTCTGGGAATGGCCTTGCCGCCGGCGCCGGTCAATTCAGGAGGCGCCGCCGGCGGTCCGACGATCCCGAGCTTTCCGCTGATCAGCAACGCATACAGGCCGGGCTTGAACAGGTCCGACGATTCGCAATCGCCGTTCCTGACTACCCTCGGCCATGATATCATGGCTCCTCCCCGCCCGATCCTTTTTTCCCGGAAGAAGCTTACCCTGCCCGTCGATCTTCCGTAGACACCGTACACTGCGGCTGCCAGCGCGGACAGCGGCAGCATCGCCATCCCTGCGGCAACATCCGACAATCTCATCGCAATCCGGACGAGATGGTATTGGGCTCCCCTTTCGACCGAGAACATGTGGAATCGCCCGATCTTTTCGACCCTCACTCCGCCGCCGAGGAACCTTGCCGCCGGAGAAGCGATCCTGATGGAGGTCTGTCCCGGAGCCGAATTCCGCATGAAGGTCATGACGGATCCGTTTTCGATGCACGAGGGCAGTATGATTATCTCCTGTATCCTGAACCTGTCAAGCAGGGAACCGAGGTCGGCGGCATCTCCGAGTGAATCCGGACCCGGGCCGATGTACCCCACGATGTCGATCCCCATGCGGGGATTCGACGCAGCCAGGGCTCCGAACTCGGATATCTCCTCCTCGTTGCCGGCAAGGACGACCCTCTTGAGGTCGAAACTGGCCCTGACAAGCTGCGCGTGGAGCATCCTGATGATCCTTCTGAATCCGAAGACCGCCCATATCGTGAAGAAAGCCTGCCCGAGCAGGACGGCTCTCGAGTATATTCTGATCCGGGTCAGGTAGGTGGCTCCCAGCAGTATCGCAAAGACGGTGAGGACGGATCGCACGACCCTGGTAAACTCGAGGATTCCACCCGTCTCGCGCCTTATACTGTACAGTCCCCCGAAAATGAATGTCATGAAGAAGACGACGTTGTAGAAAAGAATGAAATACGCGTACCAGTCGAGCGGGTAGAGCTTGTTCGTAAAAAGGGGCTGGAGAGCCCCCCTCAGCCAGTACGCCGCGAAAAAACCCGCGTTGATGGCGACCAGGTCTGAAACAACGAACACGAAGGATTTCAGGACGCCCCGGTAACGCCTTAGCAAATGGAACAACCTGTTCCATTTCTCGAAATACCGGAAAAGGCTCAACAGGTGCAGCAGGAAAGGCCGGCGGAAGACGGACCCCGCGCTCGATCTTTCGTAACTGTGAATCATCACCGACGAGGGGACGTACCATACCTGCCAGCCATGGTGATGCATGCGGTAGCACCAGTCCGTGTCCTCGAAGTACAGAAAGAACCTTTCATCCATCCTGCCGACCTTCCTTGCGGCTTCGCGCCTGACCATCATGCACGCGCCGATCAGCCAGTCCACTTCCCTTGCCTCTTCGTGGTCATAATCGGTCAGAAGATGTTTCCTGAGCGCTCGCGCCCGCGGAAAGAGCCTTCCAAGAAAGGTGCGCCTGAGCAGAAGCGCGGACAAGGTGTAAAAGGAACGGCAGGAATACTGGAGCCTCCCGTCCGGATAGAGGAGCTTCGCGCCGGCCATGCCGCAACGCGGACGATCTTTCATGAAACCGATCAGCTTATCTATCGAACCTTCAAGTACTTCGATATCCGGATTGAGTATCAGCATCAGGTCCGACGCGCAGAGTTCCATCCCCTGGTTCACTCCCCGGGAATACCCCCTGTTTCCGGCGTTCGCAACGAGCCTCGCCCGGTGGAATCTCGACGAGATCATCTCCGCGGTCCCGTCGCGACTGGCGTTGTCTATGACGATCGTCTCGAACGCGCAGGAGGGGGGATTCTTTTCAAGCGAAGAAAGACATCTCTCCACGGGAACGAGACTGTTATGCGTAACGATGATTATTGAAAGATTCATTTACTTCCATCGACGGGCAGACATGAACCTCAGGCGCCAGACCATGAACGCCGCTTCCCATACTATCTTCCTGGACATCTTGGATATACCCACCCTCCTGTCGGTGAATATTATCGGTAT
Source organism: Candidatus Krumholzibacteriota bacterium (assembly GCA_041309605.1). GTDB lineage: Bacteria > Krumholzibacteriota > Krumholzibacteriia > Krumholzibacteriales > Krumholzibacteriaceae > JALOPX01. Next base: position 11,022 of record JBFYZH010000094.1, on the reverse strand, counting down.
CTCCCTGATCCGGAAACCTTTCTTCCAGCAGAAGAAATTCATCTCGATCTGGAACGAATATCCGTCGCTGCGTATGGTGTCGAGCGGCAAGGCTTCGAGAACTTCACGCCTGAAACACTTGAAGCCGCCCGTGGAATCCTTCAGCGGAAGACCGGTCACCTTCCTCGTGTAGATGTTGGCTCCCGTACTCAGTATCAACCTGCGCAGCGGCCAGTTGACGACGGTGATGCCGTTGAGATACCTCGAACCTATGACGAGGTCGTTATCCCTGATCGCTTTGAGAAACTCCGGGATGGCTTTCGGGTCGTGGGAAAAATCCGCGTCCATCTCAAAGACGTACTTGGTGTCCGTATTGGCAAGCGCCCATTTGAACCCCGCAATATAGGCCGATCCCAGGCCCATCTTCCCTTTCCTGTGGATGGCGTGCACCCTCGGCACGTCCTTCGACAATTTCTCCACGATTTCACCGGTCCCGTCGGGAGAATTGTCGTCGACGATCAACAGGTCGATCCCTTCTCCCAGCCTCAGCACGGCGTCTATTATATTCCCGATGTTCTCCTTCTCATTATAGGTCGGAACCACGACGAGAGCTTCCAAATCAGGCCCCCCTTCTCTTCAGCGCCGCCACGGAAACGGCGACTGCCAGAAGCGATATCGCGAAAGAAGCGATAGATACCAAAAGGGATCTTGCGATCACGGGCGATTCGAAACTGAAGACGATATCGTAATCCCCGGGTTCCACGATGAGGGCCCGAAGACAGTAGTTCACGGTAATCACGGGCGTCTCCCTGCCGTTTATCCTGGCTTTCCAGCCGGGATAGTCCATCTCGCCGAGGACCATGACGCAGGGGTTTTTGACGCGCGCTTTTACCGTTATGGAATTGAGCGAATAATCCGTTATCACGGCCTCGCTCCCTTCCGCCGACTTGAGCTCGCGGTCGGGCACGTGATCGCTATCTATCAGGATCTCCCTCGACGGGTCGAAGGTCGGCATGAGAAGATTCGACAGAACCTCGCCCGGTTCGACGACCTTGACCTTGTCCACGAAAAACACCCTGGGCAGCGCGCCCGGATTCAGGTAGATATAGTTGCCTTCCTCCTCGTGCACGAGCGTGTACGGTGACCCCTCCCTGAAAACCTTGTGGAGGGACACGAAATATTTGGCGCCCATCATATTGAGGATGTTGACCGGCATCTTTCCATTGTTGAAACTCGAAAACATCAGGTCCATCACTGCCTGATAATTCTTCAGCTTGGCGGCGTGATAACCCCCCATGGATTGGATCCCCGAGATCATGTAGCTGTTGTCGCTGAATGGAAAAGAGTTGTGACTCCAGCTTCCGGGCTGTGCGGCCGGCACCGGGAATATCCTGTAAAGGGACGTATCGGACGAGAGAAATTCGGCGGCCCTGTTTTCCTTCTTGAACTTTTCTATCGCGCCGTAAGGCCTTATTATCCTGTATCCTTCGGCATTCCACCCCTTCTCCGGGTGAAGGATCGGGCGATCGACCGTGAACATGTCGAAGAGCGCGATGACCGCAAGGAGCATGACGATCGTACCCGGCCTGAGCCTTTTCCATGAAGCCGCGAAAAGGATCGCCAACGATGCTGTAAAGACGAAAACCGTTCTCGCAAGATCGACGGTGTACGAAGAAACGGCAAGCCCGACATATTCCGGCCTGATCCTCGAGCGGATGGTTTCGCTTCCTAGCAACCCGTCCTGTATGGCCCTGTTGCCGACCAGAACTATCACGAGTAACGCGGCTGCGGCGATCGCCGCCCATTTGAGACGGCCGCTCTGAAGCAACCGCGGCTCCTTGCCGGCCGGCGAGAGTCTCAGAAAATCCTCCATGCCGATCCCCATGAGGATCACCAGCATCAACTGCTGGACTATCAGCACCATGACGGGCACGCGGAACTTGTCGAAGAAAGGCAGGAATTTGAACATAGGTTCATACAGAACCGGGAAAAACCTTCCGAACGATATCAGGGTCGATATCACGACAACGATGAAGATATGCCATTTCCACCTGGTCCTTGCAACCGTCATCGCCAGGAGGGCAAATACCGCCGTGACGGCGCCGACATAGTTCGGGTAATCGGTAAAAGGCATCTTTCCCCAGTAAGTGCCCTTGCCGAACCCGGAAGCCCACGGAAAGATGAAGGTGAGGATCTCCCCGGGGTGAAGGCTCCAGTTGGTGGCGTAATCGTAATCCAGTCCCCCTCCTTCCCCTCCCCTGATGGAATACTGAGCGTACTCTCTCACGGGAAAAACAAGCACGGAAGCTATCCCCAGGGCAAGAACGGAGCCGGCTGCGATGAAGGAGGCGTCCTCCAGGACTTTTCGCCACTTTCCCGCCCTCAGCAGGTGCACGGCTTCAAGGATCAGGAAAAGACCGATCATGAGGAAGGTGTAATAAGATATCTGGATATGGCCCCTCAGCATCTGGAAACCCAGGACTATCGAGAGAAGTCCGGAATTGGCCACCCTGTTTTTCCCGAGCAGGATATTCCTGCATAGCAGAAGCGCGAAGGGCATGTACGCCACGGCGCAGGCCTGCGATCCGTGTCCGTTCGCGCCGTTGGCTATGTAATTGGGCATCACCATGAAAACGGCGCCCGCCAGAGCGGCCACCGAGGTACGCACGTCGAAGGAACGCAGCAGAAGGCACACTCCCAGGCCCGCCATCAGGTAATGCAGCAGGAGCCAGCTCATCTCCGGAAACCCAAGGGAGTTTTGCAGCAGGTATGTAAGGAATGCCAGCGGATAAACGTACGGCGTGTAGGAAAGACTCTGGTAACTCGGCATCCCGCAAAAGATGTAGGGATTCCAGAGGGGATAGGTGCCTTCTTCCAGCGACTTTATGCCGACCTCCCTGAAGCTGATCGGCGTCATGGTGTCCGGTACAAGGAAGATCCTGTTCTGGAAGATCAGCTCCGGCATGAGAAGACAGATGATCACAACGAGAAACAGCGCGACAAACAGCCCTCTGCGCCAGGACGCCGATGAATCCAGCGATGCTATCAGGTCGCGATTCCCCGATCCTGCCCTGCCGGGACCGTCATTTTTCGCCAAGCGGAACCTCCTCAAGGGGCGCGCACGACAACATACGGTTTATTCTAACATTTTACGAGCTTCCAGTAAACCTGTAAAGTGCCAATGATTAAGGGATTACCTTCCAGTCATTATCCTTCTGAACCCTCTCGCCGCACCGTTGAAAAGTCCACGCCTGCCCGACAGGAGGAGGCCGGCAAGGAGAAGGAAGGACCCTGCGCAGTAGACGGGTCCGACAATGATCCTCCACCACAGCGGTTTGAACCTGGTGAAAAGCCTGTGCGTGCTTACGATGCGGTTTTCGAGTTTGAAGGGTGTAAAGCCGCCTCCGCTGCTCGAACTGACCTTGTGCCAGACGCGCGCGGCGGGAACATGAAAACAACTCCACCCGGCTCGGGAGGCCCTGAGACAAAAATCGACGTCCTCGCAATAGATCGTGTATGAGGGATCGAGCATGCCGATATCGTCGATCACTTCCTTTCTGACCAGAAGCGCGCAGCCCGTCACCCAGGAAACGGGACCGCGCCGGTCTTTTGCCTCATCGCCCGGCCTTCGGACTTCCCTGTGCCTTGGCAGCCACAGGCCGGGGAAAAAGTCCCCCCCCCCGTACCACAGGCGGTCCGGATCATCGTGATAAAATATCCTCGGGCCGACGATACCGACCCCGGGTTCTTCGAAGGCGCGCATCATCTCGCCGGCAAAAGCCGGATCGACCTCTGTATCGTTGTTGAGAAGCAGGAAGAACCTGCCCCCCTTGTCGATGGCGTGCCTCAGCCCCACGTTGTTACCCTCGGCGAAGAGGAGGTTCTCACCGTTGACCACCAGTTCTACGCCCGGAAAACGTTCCCTGACCGTTTCGACCGAGGAATCGGTCGATCCGTTGTCGACAACCGTTATCCTCAGCGGCGGCTGCCTGACGGCGAGAAGCGATTCGACGCAGGGCGCGATCACCTTTTCACCGTTCCAGTTCAGCACGATCACGTCGACGACGGGCCCGTTCAATATGCTTCACCTCCCCGCGCTGATATCAAGGTAGAAAGCGTCTATCGCTTCCGTCAATCCCGACCAGGTGAAACGCTTCATCTCCTCCTCGAAACACGGTTCCATCCTCCCGGCCAGATCCTGCCGAAAGAAGGCGACGATCCTGTCCGCGATGGCCTCCGGATCGCCGGATTTCACGACGAAACCCGTCCTTCCCTCACTGACCGTTTCGGCCAGCCCGCCGACGTCGGTCACGATCATCGGCCTGTGGAATGCCATCGCGATCTGGGCGATCCCGCTCTGCGTCGCCGAGTTGTAAGGAAGAACGACTATATCCGAAGCGGTGAAAAACAGATGAACCTCTTCGTTTCCCACGTACCGGTCCACGAACCGGACCGCTCCATCGAGCCCCAGAACCTTCACCAGTTCATCGTACGGCGACCTGTCCTCATAGAACTCCCCGACCACAAGAAGGCGCGCGTCGAGGCTTTTCCTTACGAGAGACATCGCTCTTATAAGATGATCCAATCCCTTGTACGCCCTGATGTACCCGAAAAAAAGCACGAGCGGCCCGCCCGGTTCGCCGATACTTTCCCGGGCCTCGCTCCTGCCGGTATCGCCGGTCCGGAAAAAATCGTAGACGGGATGCGCCCGCGTTATGAACCTGGCGTTTCGCCTGATGCCGGCAAGATCCTTTCCGTCCCCCCGGGACTGCACGACGAATCCGTGGGCCGGAGCGAACGCGATACGCGTGAGCAGCCTGTCGACCGCGGAAGGCTCGTGGGGGACGACGTTGTGACAGATCATGATTATTTTCGTTCCGCCGAACAATCTCAGGATCAGGCATATCTTCGCGAGGGCGGGCGCGAAGAATGGATGCCACCACTGCACGATCGTCAGGTCGGGCCTGCTCCGTGCGATGCGCAGTCCCGCCCTGATCCATGTGAAAGGATTTATCGAGTCAATGATCCGGCTTGACGGCACCATGTGGGCGCTTCCACTCTCGTCGTACTGTGTCTTCCCGGGGAAAAAAGCATCCGGATAAAGCCTGCTGAAATTGACTACATCCACATCGTGCCGCTTGAGCAGTTCCTTCGCCAGACACGTATTGTAATGCGATATCCCGCCTCTGTACGGCCAGGCGGGCCCGACAAGACAGATTCGCAATTTCGCTTCCCCGTTCTGTTAATCGTCGATCCGGTATTCGCGGAAAGAAAAGGTCCTCTCCTGGTTGGCCGAAAACATCTCGGCCAACAGGCCGATCGAAAAAATCTGTATCGCGATCACGATCATTACAAGGCCCACGACCATCAGGGGCCTGACGTGGAGTCCCTTGCCTATGATCCATTGGAACAGGAAATACAGATTGATCACACCGCCCAGCGTGAGGAAACAGACCGCCATTCTCCCGAAAAAATGCATCGGCGTGGTCGAGCGTCGCGTGATGAACATCACCGTGATGAGGTCGAACATGCCGTTGAGGAACCTGTTCATTCCGTATTTGCTCCTGCCGTACTTTCTCTGGGAATGCGAAACGCTCTTCTCGCCGATCCTGAACCCCTCCCATCCCGCCAGGACGGGAATGACACGGTGCAATTCTCCGTATACATTGATCCTTTTCACGACCTCGCTTCTGTAGACCTTCAGGCCGCAGTTTATATCGTGCAGTTTTATTCCCGTCACCATTGACGATACAAAATTGAACACCTTCGACGGGAAGGTCTTGGTGAAAGGATCCTTCCTGCTTATCTTCCATCCGGAGATCAGGTCGTACCCCTCGTCGAGCTTTTTTACCATTCCCGGAATCTCGTCGGGATTGTCCTGGAGATCCGCGTCGATCGTGATCACGATATCGCCGCGAGCCGCCTTGAATCCTTCCGAAAGAGCCGGGGATTTGCCGTAGTTGCGGTTGAAGGCGATCGTTTTGACCCGCCTGTCCCTGTCCCTCAGAGATCTCACCACTCCCAGCGACCTGTCCGTGGAGCCGTCGTCTATGAAAATCAGTTCATGCCCGGCCGCGGTTCTCTCCAGCATGGCGGTAAGCTTCGAATATAACTCGGGAAGGCTTTCCTCCTCGTTGAACACGGGGATTACGACTGAAATGAAATATTTGCCGTCACTATTCAAGTTTTTACCTCCCCGAAAACTGATCCAGGTAATCCCTGTACCATTCCACTTCCATCGCCAGGCCCTCTTCAAGCCCCGTCGAAGGAGAAAAACCGAGCTCGGCGGCCGCGCGCGACGTATCCGCCCAGGTGTCCGTGACATCCCCGCTTGCGCGCCCGGTAAACCTCACGTCCAGGGCTTTGCCCGTTTCGCGCCCGATGATATCGAGAACATCGAGGACCGATACTCTGCTCCCCCCGCCAATATTGAATATCCTTTCGCCGCCTCCGTAGCGTGAAGCCAGGATGTTGGCCTCGACCGCGTCGGAGACGTAGGTGAAATCCCTCGTCTGCCTGCCGTCTCCGTAAACCTCGATACTATCACCTTGAATGGCGGCCTTGATGAAACGGCTGAACGCCATGTCGGGCCGCTGGCGCGGGCCGTAGACCGTAAAATATCGCAGCGCCGCAAACTCGATCCCGAAGTTGTCATGATACAGCTCGCAGAGGTCCTCTCCCGAAAGTTTCGTCGCGCCGTAGGGGGATACCGGCCTGAGTCTGTGGTCCTCGCGCATCGGGAGATCGCGAGTCTCACCGTATACCGAACTCGAACTCGAGTAGATCAGCCTCGCGCCCGCCGTTACGCGCAGCGCTTCGAGGACCTTCTGCGTGGCGAGGATGTTGCAATCGACGTAATGGTTGAATTCGCTTCCCCAGCTCCTCCGGACACCCGCCTGCGCCGCCAGGTGAAAGATGACGCCCGCCCCCTCGAATATCGAGACCAGGTCGGCCCTGTTGAGATCTTCCTCGACGAGCGTAAAATTATCCATGGTCATGGCCTTCGACAGGTGCAGGCGCTTTCTTGCCGGATCGTAATAATCGGTGAAACAGTCGACGCCGGTAACCAGGCAGCCGTCTTCCAGCAGCCTGTCGGTCAGTTGCGATCCTATGAACCCCGCCGCACCGGTAACGACGACCCTGTTTGTCACCGCGATTCCTTTCCGCTCACGCTTTCCGCGGGTCCCGCGACGCCGAATTCCTCCACCAGTATCCTGTCGATGTCCCTGTCGAGCGTCCCGAACTCCGCATCGTCCGGATGAGAATCAAGCCATTTTCTTATGAATCCCTTCGCCTCGTCTCCTGATCCCATAGTCGCGGCCACGCGGAAAGCGTGGCCGTACACGTCCCTGGACCCGGGAGCCTTTGCGCAGCCCTCCTTGAGGACCTCGAGGGCTTTGCCCTGATCGCCCATCGATTCGTGGACGGCCGCAAGCCCCACCCAGAATTCGCCCCTACCCGGTTCGATTTCCAGCTGCCGGCGATAATGCTCCAGAGCCTTGTCGTACTGCCTGTTTTTCGTGTAGTAGAGCCCGAGATACTTCCTCGGCCACTCGAACCCGGGACTGAATTCATAGGAACGTTCGGCCCATTTGACCGCTCCGGCATGGTTCATTCTTTGAGACTCCTGCTGGGCCAGCTGGAACGCCGCTATCGAGAAATTGACGAACATATCCCGAACTTCCGGCGATTTATAGGTCGAATTGTCGCGTTTCCAGTCGTCGGTGAGGACTCCGCGAAAAAGGAAGATGTCATCGAGGTTCCTCGCCGTAAGGTAATCGTTCACCATGTATTTTCCCTTTTCGGGAACGAGCCTTCTTACCATCCCCTGCATCTCCAGGTTCTCGGCGTAGCGTTCCCACACCTCGGCCGGTACGGTAACGGCGAAGTAAATCGGCCTCTTCCAGTCGGTCGCCCTGATTATCCGGTTGACCGCCAGGTCCCTGGTCCACAGGATCCCCTCCCTGACCCTTATCGGCTTGAGCCGGTCGATCTCCTCGTCCGTGAGATTCAGCGGAACCGCCGGCTTTTCGTCGCGCACCTGCCTGATGTACCATGCCGTGTTGAGCAGGCTGAGGTTGGCCACCCTTACATCGGTCCTGTATCCTTCGACACACTGGACGTACCATAACGGAAACGTGTCGTTGTCGCCGTTGGTGAAGATAATGGCGTCGGGTTCGAGTCCCGCGAGTATGTTCCACGCGTAATCGCGGGGTATGTAGTCTTCCGATCTGTCGTGGGTATACCAGTTATTTCCCGCGGGCAGCAGGGAGCACACGAGAAGAAATACCGCGACCGGAGTGACGAAACGCGCAAGGTTCCGGCCCGTCTTCCTGGCCTGTTGAAGCATGAGCATCATCAACGATGTGGCTCCGATGCCTATGAATATGGAAAAGAAAAAGAACGCGCCTCCGTAGAAATAATCCCTTTCCCGAACCTCATCGGCGCTGAAATTCAGGAAGATGATAAGTCCCGCGGAATTGAGGACAAGGTTCGTGAAATTCAGTACCCATGTTTTCCTTTCCCTGATGTAATTTTCGGCGATACCGTATAAGCCAAGCGCCAGGGGAATGATGGCGGAAAGCGCGCCGGGGCCGAGGGACCCGGCCTTCACGTCCCCAAACAGCCTGAACTGTTCCTGGAAATAGCGGGTAAAATGCCTGATCTGGAACAGGATGGGGGCTTTTCTTTCGAGCATGTCGATGGGCGGGTACTGCTCGCGCCTCAAATGCGCGTAGAGCGTGCGCCAGGTCTGCGGGTCGACTTCGTCGATGGATGGATTGAGCCCTGAACGGATGTAGAGAAAAAGGTGGACCGATATGCCGAGGAAGAAGAGGGCCGTCGCCACGAGCACGAACCTTCCCCTTGACAGGGTGGACCACAGCACCAGAAGGGCGAAGACGAGAAGCCCGGCGATCGTCAGGTAGGAATACCTGTGCATTGTCATATCCGCCACGAGGACCGCGAACCCGAAGGTGAATACCAGAAGTTCGGCGTCGGTGATGGACTTCTCCCTGACCATCAGCATCATGAGGAATATCCCGCCGTAGACCATGATGGTCCCCAGGTGGAACCCTATCCCGAGCGACAGCAGGTATATTATGAGCAGGACCAGGTTCGTGGAACGTTCCCCGGCATCTTTCGACGATTTTTCAAGGATGATCCCGTTTTCGCGTCCACCTTCGCCATCCAAGGTCATCCCGCCCGCCTTTTTTCCGGCGGCGACGGGATTGCCCAGCCAATTCAGCGCGAGGATCGTGCAAAGCCCTATCACGAATGAACTGAGAGCGTAGACCTCGGCTTCCGACGCGTTCCTCCAGTATGTATCGCTGAAGGCAAGGAAGAACGCGCCAACGGCCGGGCCGGCGCACCGGGCTATAATGCCGGCGGCAGTAGAGGCTGCGCCGAACATGAACCTCACGACGCGGGCCATGATCAGGTAGGCCATCAGGACTCCCAGCGCCGCGGAAAAGGCCGACAACAGGTTCACTTTCTGGGCGGCGGACAGCGCGAGCGGCAGGAGGCAGAAGACTCTTCCAACGAGCACGTAGAGCGGCGTTCCCGGGGAATGCGGTATGCCGAGAATGTACGAAGTGGCGATGAATTCACCGCTGTCCCAGAACGATACCGTCACGGCCATCGTCGTCACGTACACCACGAGGCTGACGATGAATACAAGCGATGCCGTATACCTGTGGAGGACCTTCTCGGACATGAACCCTTCCCTTTCAGGTTCCGGTTACCGGACGATGCGTAATAATACATGCAGACCGTTCCAATTAACAATAATTACCTGTTGATTGGAAGGGATTTTTCCCGGGGTCTGCCGGCTGGCTCACCGGCGTCCTGTCCGGGAACGTCGATTCCCGGACGGGACACCGTGTCTTTACCTGCCGACGCCGGAATCCGCCGGCGTCCTTCCGTCGAACTGTTCCAGCAGCACCCGGTCGATATCGGAAAAAAGGGCGGTCATCTCCTTGTCAGCCGGATGTCCATCCACCCATCGTTTGATGAAATCCCTCGCCTTGTCCATCTTGCCGAGAGTGCCCGCAATATGGAATCCGTGCGTATAGACATCCCTGCAATCCGGAACGGCCTTCGAGGCGATTTCAAGAGCCTCCAGGGCCGATTCAAGATCGTTCATGCTCTCGTACGCCCCCGCGATCCCCAGATGAAAATCGCAGTTGCCCGGATCCCTGGCCGCATTTTTCCGGAAATAGGCCAGCGCCTCTTTCATATGGCCGCCGCGCATGTAGAATACGCCGAGTTCCTTTCTGCCCCACTGGAATTCCGGGCTGACCTCGTAGGCGAATTCGCCCCAGCGTATGGCGTCGGAGAAATTCTGTCTGTAACCGTTGTTCATCGAAAGCTGCATCGCCGCGACCGAATAGTTCTGGTACATCGTCACCACGTCCGGTGATTTGTAGAGTGACCCGTCGTGGAGACCCTCATCGGTCAGGATACCCTCCCACCGGAAAATATGCGAAAGATTGCGCTCAATCATGAAATCGTTCACCATGAATTTCCCTTTTCTCGTGACAAGGCGCCTGACCATGCCCTGCATTTCGAGGTGTTCCGAATAAATCTGCCAGACTTCCGGAGGGACGGTTACGCCGAAATAAATCGGTCTTTTCCAGTTCGTGGCACGCACGATCTGGTCGAGAACCCTGGCGTACATCCAGATCACGCTCCCGTCCCTCGGATTTCTTATCGGGCGCAACCTGTCGATTTCCTGATCGTCCAGGTCCATGGGAACGGGCGGGTCCTGGTCCCTTATCTGTTTGACGTACCATGACGTGTTGAGAAGCATCCTGTTCACCACCTGCACGTCCGGGCGGAAACCTTCGACGTTCTGGATATACCACATCGGGTAGGTGTCGTTATCGCCGTTGGTGATAAGTATCGCGTCCGGCTCCAGGCTGGCCAGCATGTTGTAGGCGTAATCGCGGGCCAGGTAATTATCGGACCTGTCGTGCGTGAACCAGCCGTGCCGCGCCGGAAGGATGGAGAAGACAAGCAAGAGGATTAGATCGGAAGAGCGTC
>JBFYZH010000093.1:0-6072 GCA_041309605.1 Candidatus Krumholzibacteriota bacterium | reverse complement strand
GACAGGTATTTCGGCGACGACCCCGCGCTGATCGGCGGTATTGCGAAACTGGGAGATCAGTCGGTCATGGTGGTCGGACACGAGAAGGGCAGGAGCACCAGGGAAAGGATCGCAAGGAATTTCGGCATGGCCCGTCCCGAAGGGTTCAGGAAAGCCCAGCGGCTGATGAAGCTGGCGGAAAAATTCGCCATGCCCGTAATATCCTTTATAGACACTCAGGGCGCTTATCCCGGGGTGGATGCAGAAGAAAGGGGCCAGCCGAGGGCCATAGCCGACAATCTGAAAGAGGTCTTCGATATCGGCACTCCGATCATTGTCGTGATCATCGGCGAGGGGGGCAGCGGCGGGGCGCTCGCGCTGGCCGTCGGAGATGTGATTCTTATGCTGGAACACGCCATCTACTCGGTCATATCCCCCGAGGGGTGTGCGGCAATATTGTGGAACAGCAGGGAAAAGGCCTCCGAAGCGGCATCTTCCTTGAAACTCACATCGTCCGACTGTCTCAGGTTCGGTGTCATCGACGCGATTATCGGCGAAACACACGGCGCCGCGCACAGGGATCCGGAAGGGTGCGCCCGGGTGGTAAAGGAAGCCATACTGGAAAACCTCAAGAAACTCGAGCGCGTGCATCCCGATACACTTCTCAGGCAGCGCGAGGAGAAATTCCTGGCAATGGGAGACTACGGAGAGATCTGAAAAATGCGGGTTCCGGCCGCTGTAAGCAGGAAAAACGCGATACCGCGCGGGGTCTTTTATGCTTGACCCGGAATCAGGCAATGGTCTATACTGAATATTGCCAGCTTGGAGAATTGAAAAAGGTCAAATACAACTGTGCTGCAGGTCCCTGATGGGAAAGGGTATCTTTCCGCTTTATCAGGGATTTTTCTATAAGGAGAGAGACGATGGTGAGAAAGGATCTGCTTGACATCCTGGCCTGTCCCAAATGTCACGAAAAGGTTGCCCTGAGCGAAGATGGGGTATGGTTGATCTGCAAATCCTGCAGGATCAAGTATCCGATCGAGGATGATATACCGATAATGTTGATGGAACGCGCGGTAAACATGGACTCGCGGTAGCCCGGAGGTTCGCCAGGATGTGCATATTCACACATTTCGCGGCAGGAGCCTTTGTAGGTTCGTTCGCTCCTTACCCGGTCGTGGCGCCCCTGCTGGGGCTCGGAAGCCACATCCTCCTCGATGTGCTGCCGCATTACGATTTCGAGAGCATGAAACTCGAGATAATTTTCGGGTTTGTCGCGCTGGCCGTCCTTCTTTCGGGAGGAGTCTTCAGTTTCGTCGTCATCGCGGGAGGCCTTGCGGGAGTCCTGCCGGACCTCGAAAACCTGCTCTGGAAGACGGGAGTAATCGGGGAAAACCGGAAGATCTTCCCGGGACACCGGGGGTTTATCCAACACGGGCCCAGAGCCGGTTTTGTGAACCTGGGACTGCAGGTTGCCGCATCGGCGGCGGTTCTTTTCTTTCTTGTCTGGAGGAACCCTTGAGAAAAGTTCTGTTTATTGCGCTCGTTATAACGATCTGTTCTTCAGGGACTTATGCAGTCGATTACCGCGTCGTTTCCCAGGATGAAACCGGGGTGACCGTCGAGTTCGAAGCGGCCCGCCCCGTCGTTTCCCGCATGGATACGGGAAGGAGCGAAATACTCGCAGCGATAAGGATACCCGGATATATGACGGAACGGCTCGAGGGGCGTCCGGTTCTTCCGGTTCAAAGGTTTTTTTTCCAAGTGCCGGCCGAAGGTGCAGCCAGACTTCAGGTCATGGATGTCGATGTTTCCCTGCTGGAAGGTATCGTGCCTGAAGTCTGGTTCGGCGCCGGGGCTTCGGTCGACGACCATTTGAGGGTTCTCGCCGATCCGGCGTCGTCCAAAGGCAGGGATTTCGCCGTAATCGCCGGTACCGGCACCTTCCGGAACAGGGAACTGGTCATGGTGGATATCTATCCCGTCATATGGGACGCGCAGGGATCGAAGCTTCTTTATGCCGGCAGGATAGTCGTAAGGCTCTCCTTCCCCCCCGCAAAGCGGGCCGCCGGCAGGGGCCTGGCCCGGAAAGCCGAAAAAGGGTTTATCGTAAACGCCTCCCAGGCGGCCCTTTGGGATACCGGCGGGGAGGTTTCGACCGCCGCGCTGCGAACGCCGTTCGAACTTTCCTTTTCGGACAACTGGCTCAGGTTGAACGTCGCCTCCACGGGGATCTACACGGTCTCCTACAACGACCTGCTTGGCGCGGGCATAGATCCCTCCGGCATCGATCCCGCCACGCTGCGGCTTTTCTCGGCCGGCCCGCTGCAGCAGCCCGACCGGATCGACGACGGGGGAAGCTTCGAGGAGGATTATCATCCCGGCGAGACGGCGATTATCTACAACGGCTCCAATTCCGGAGAATTTTCCCCCGGCGAATCGATAGTGTTCTACGCGTTGGGGGCCAGGGGATGGCTCGACGCCCTGGACCCTTCCGCGCAGGAGCATGAATATTTCGAGCACTACTACGACGTCGAAAACGTTTACTGGCTGACCTGGGGCGGCTCGTTCACAGGAGACCCGGCAAGGATGCCGGCAAGGGACGTCACGCCGGCAGGGCCGGAGCCCGATATAACCGTCGACAGGTACAGGGAGAGGATTCACAAAGAGGAAAACAATCTTTACGATCCAAAATACACAGACGACCGCTGGTACTGGAGGGCCCTCGGTGTGGGCACGACCACGTTTCTCGATAATTTCACGCTTAACAATGCGACTGGTACGGGAAGGGTCAGGACCCTGGGCTACGGTCCTTACAACGGGATCCTCCATACAAACCACGCCACATGTTATTTGAATGGTTCCGAGATCGGATCGCTCGGCTGGCATACCCCCACGGATTATTTCTACCCGGATACCCTCGACGTAGACGTTACCAACCTTGTCAATTCGACGAATACATTCAGGGTGACAAAAGGATCGGACGACATGATGTACATCATGTCGTACGACATATTCTACGACAGGTATCTTGCGGCCTCCGGCGGCAGGCTTGATTTCTTCGGCCCGGCGGCGGACGGCAAGGCGGGCTTTACACTGACCGGATTCCCGGCCGGCGATCTCTACCTGCTCGATGTGACCGCATGGCGTTCGCCGGCGAAGCTCGATGGATGGCACGCCGTCGGCGCGGCCGTCGAATTCGAGGATCATCCGGGCGGTGTTCGCGTGCATTACGCCGCGTCCTCGTCGTCGGCGCTTCTTAAGCCGCGCATCGAGATTGCCGGGATCTACCCGGGGGATCTGGAATCGCTTCGAGACGATCCGTCTTGCCCGCACATGGTCATCATTTATCACGATGATTTCGAAAGCGCGGCCGGAGCGCTGGCTTCGTACAGGTCCGGCCGCCTTCCCTATGTGGAAGCGCCTCGTGTAAAGACCGTAGATGTCGACGAGATCTACGATAATTTTTCCGGCGGGATGAAAGACCCGGTGGCTATCCGGAACTATCTGAAGTTCCTTTATGACAACTTCACGGAAAACGGAGAACCCGTCATAAAGTACGCCCTTTTAATGGGCAACGGCACCTATGACCCGAAAGACATACTGGGGACGAAAATCGACTACGTGCCGCTTTACATGAAGGATTACGGCAGGGAACTTGTCGAGGACGAGGATTATTTCGTCAGGATGGACGACGGCCATGACAGGCTCGCCGATATAGCGATAGGGAGGATGACCGTCCTGACGGCGGCCGAGGCTTCCGCCTGGGTAGCCCGGATCGTCCGGTACGAATCGAACGCCGATCACGGCGAGTGGAGGAACAAGGCGGTGCTTGTCGCCGATGACGAGCATTCGACTGGCACGGACTGCGATTTCTATTTCATGCTCGACACGGAACATTTGACCGAAGGTTACGATTATTTTCCCGATTTCATCGATTTCAGGAAGATTTACCTTCACCACTATCCGTTCAGCGGGAGTCTGAAACCGGATGCCACCAGGGATCTGATGGACGAATGGAATACGGGGGCGGCGATCGTTCTGTATACTGGGCACGGATCCCCGCAGCAGATGTCGGACGAGAGTGTCATGCAGAAATCGGATGTCTATTCGCTGGTAAACGGAACCCTCAGGCCTCTCTTCCTGACCTTTTCATGTTCGGTCGGGAATATAGAATCCCCTTACCAGAGAAGTATCGGCCAGGAAGTGGTCGTGCGCGAGGATGGCGGAGCCATAGCGGCGATATCGGGGACCGGCGGAACGCTGGGCCCCTCCAACAGGGAGCTTTCCTATTCGATATTCAGTTCCCTGTTCACATCGGCGGACAGTACGGGGACCGAACCTTTGGGCGTCACGATGTTGCTTGCCAAGCCGTGTTGCGAGGATTTCGCCGAGATGAACAACGCCCAGTACATCCTTTTCGGGGACCCCGCTCTCACCCTCGCCATCCCCGGTTACCAGGTCGAGCACGATATCGCCGCCGTAGACACGATGTACAAGGGCGGCAGGTACCATCTTGAGGGGAGGGTCGTTTCGGCGGGGAATACGCTCTATTCTTTCAGCGGGACGGCGAGGGTTATCGTCCAGGAATCGACCGAGGAGATCGACAAAGGCCCGATCGCCTGCTACAGCAATGTCGGGCTCGAGTACAGCCTTCCTGGGAAGGAGATATTCCGCGGCACGTTCGACGTGACCGCCGGCAGGTTCAGCGCCGATTTTGTCGTGCCGCTCAGGTGCAGGGGCGGTTCGAAGGCGAGAATAAGGACGTACGTCGAGGCGGCCGGCGGGGACGGCGTCGGGGCGGAGGATTCCCTGGTCATCCTGAACAATCCTACCGTTCCGGACAACGAGGGCCCGCCGGAAATCAAAACATATTTCAGCGGCCAGGCCACCAGGGTAAAGCAGGGAGCCACGCTCAACGTGGAGATCTCCGATCCCGACGGGATCGCCATCCTGGGGGGAGATCCGCAGAGTTCGATATTTCTTGAATTCGACGGAGACGGATATCCGATTTTCGTGACGGATTATTTCATTTACGATCACGGGTCGTCCTCGACCGGCAGGGTCGAATATCCCCTGCATTCGGGCTTCACCCCGGGGCCGCACCAGGTCATCGTGAGAGCCTTCGACAATCTGGGCAAATCGGCGAATGACACCCTTTCCTTCGATGTCGTCGGGGAGGGACTTTACACGGTCAGCGACGTGTTCAACATGCCTAATCCTTTCAGGGACAGTACGAATTTCGTCTTTCAGTTGAGCAGCGAAGCAGACGTCACGCTGAGGGTTTACAACGTGTCCGGGAGGCAGATCTGGCACAGCAGCCTGAACGGGATGGAAGGGTTCAACAGCATATACTGGGACGGCAGGGATTCGGCCGGAGACAGGCCCGCCAACGGAACTTATCTCTATGTTCTGGACGTTTCCTTCAAGGATTCATTCAAACGTACCGAAGTGGTCAGCGGAAAGGCGGTATTGTTGAGGTAATCCTTTAGAATATATAAATTTTCAGGTCGATGCGAATGATTTCAGCCTGATCCAAAAAGCTTGACCCCGGAGTGTTGTGAATATAATTTTATGGTAACGTAGTCCCGAGAAAGAAGGAGATAACATTATGACGAGATCCGTGAGTCTGTTTTCCGTTCTGCTGGCGCTTCTGATCCTTTACGCCGGACCGGCTGTCGCCCAGGGAGAGTCTGGAGCGAGCAGTCTTATCATACCACCGAGTGCCAGGGCAAACGCGATGGGACAGGCTTTCGTCGCGATCTCCGATGACGCCACAAGTCTCTGGTGGAATCCGGCCGGCATGGCTTTCGTGCACAGGTCGGTGGATTTCATGCACACGCAGCTGGTGCCTGATCTGGCATCGGACGTATTTTTCGAGTACCTGGGCGTGTTGTACGAGGTGAAGGGTTTCGCCGTCATAGGGGCGAATATTCAGTACCTGTCCTACGGAGAGTGGGAAGCGACCAGCGAGACCGGGGAAAATCTCGGAACGGCGAAATCGTACGAATTCGTACCGACCTTGGGAGGGGCGCTGAAGATCACCGATGACATTGCCATCGGGATGAATCTGAAGTTCATTTATGTAAATCT
>JBFYZH010000092.1:0-5345 GCA_041309605.1 Candidatus Krumholzibacteriota bacterium | reverse complement strand
GGCGACTCCAACGAAGACCCCTTCAGGGAATTCATGGTCAACGTCGTCGTCGACAACTCCGAAACAACCGATCCGCCGGTGATCATAGAGAATTTCCCCAATCTCATAAATATATTCGGGGTGATCGAGAGGGACTTCTACCCCGGAGGCTGGACGAAAACGGATCATATGAACATCCGCGCAGGAGCGTTTCAGCGCGCCAACGGCGGGTATCTTGTCCTCAACGCGCTGGATGTTTTTATGGAGCCCGGCGTCTGGCAGATACTCAAGAGATCCCTCAAGAGTTCCGAATCGATCATCCAGAGTTACGATACTTTGAGTTTCATAAGCACTTCCGCGCTGAAACCCGAACCGATTCCCGTCAGCACGAAGATAGTGCTGATAGGCGACGCGAGGCTCTACTATCTGCTTCAGTCCTACGACGAGGATTTCAGGAAAATATTCAAGATCAGAGCGGATTTCGACATGGTCGCCGATAAGGGGCGCGGTCTCATCGGGCAATACGCGGGATTTATCAAGTCCCTCTGCGACAAGGACGGGCTGAAGGCTTTCGAACGTTCCGGCGTGGCGGCTGTCGTGGAGTACGGGGTAAGAACCGCGGGCAGACAGACCAAACTCTCCACGAGATTTTCCATGATAGCCGACATAGTGCGCGAATCGCATTATTACGCCGAATCGGCGAAGGACAAATTCGTAAAAAGAAGACATGTGGAGAAAGCGCTCGAAGCCTGCAGAAAGAGGGTCAACCTTTTCGAAGAGAAACTGCAGGAGAGGATCGAGGACGGCACGATAATGATCGAGACTTCGGGTTCCGTGACGGGTCAGGTCAATGCCCTTTCGGTGTACGACATGGGCGACTATATGTTCGGGAAACCGTCGCGCATTACCGCGAACATCTCCCTCGGGAATTCCGGGGTGATTGACATTGAGAGAGAATCCGACATGAGCGGGAGTATACACAACAAGGGGGTGCTGATTCTCGGCGGGTACCTGCGGGGAAAATACGGGATGGATCATCCGCTTGTCCTAAGCGCCAGCCTCTGTTTCGAACAATCGTACGGAGGCGTCGACGGTGACAGCGCCAGTTCCACCGAGTTGTACGCGATAATATCAGCAATCTCCGGTCTCCCGCTGGCCCAGAACATAGCCGTGACCGGTTCGATAAACCAGAAGGGCGAGATCCAGCCGATAGGCGGAGTCAACGAGAAGATCGAGGGTTTTTTCAGGGTCTGCGCATCGCGGGGGCTCAAAGGGAACGAGGGAGTCATGATCCCGCACCAGAATGTCCTGGATCTGATGCTCGAAAAGGAAGTGGTCGATGCCGTGGCCAGGGGCATGTTTCACGTATACCCGGTCAGGCACGTCGACGAGGGTATCGCAATATTGACGGGCGTTGAGGCCGGAAAGAAAATGAAAAACGGCGGGTACACGAAAGATTCGGTGAATGATCTGGTGCAGCGCAGGTTGTACGACATGGCGCTTACCTGGAAAAAATTCGGAATGGATGGAAAAGGAAAGGAAATTGAAGATAAGTAAGTTCCGGCAGGCCCCCGCGTTAATGTAATGGGGGATTATAATGTTTTAAGGGAGGGTTCGATGGAATTGAGAAAAACAGCGATGTGCTTCATCGTCGCCATATCCTCGGCGGCGCTTCTGTCCGGATGCGGGGGGAAAAAGGAGGAGATTTCCGATCTGCAGGAAATCAAGGTCAACGTGAATCTCGTGCAGAACCCGTCATTCGAGGAATGGGACGGATTCATGCCGGTCGGATGGGAACTGCGCGTTTTTTCAGGGTCGGGCAAAAACGTCAACATGTTCGGGAAAAACAGCGAGTACCATGTGTCGGGCGGACATTCCTATTACCTTCGCGGACTTGACTATACCGACAAGTGGATGGTTCTTTCTCAAACCCATCCGGTCAGGCCGGGACACGAGGTGGTATTTTCGGGATACGTTCAGACCGACCACATCCAGAAACACAAGGGCCAGGATGACGACGCGAACCTGTTCCTGATTTTCTACGATAAAGATGGCAAAAGGATCAACGACAGGTATTACGCCGACAAATGGACTAATCGCAGGGTGGGGACGAGTAAATGGGCCCTGGACGAGGCAAAGGCCGATGTCCCCGACAAGGCCGTAGCGATGGAGATCGGGCTGATAAACCGGATGACTGGATTCGCGTATTTCGATGACATCAACCTGATGATAATTAAAAAACTCGAATGGAAGGAAAAGGAAACGAAATTCATCACCTTCCGCTGGCAGCCTGAACGTCCTTTCCCGCCTGAGGAGATGAAAAGGGAAGCGAAGATAATCGAGGATATTGCCGCGGAAGCCGGCGTCAGGAAAATCGAGGGCAGGATCTATCACAGGTTGTATCCAAGCGAACAGATGTTCTCTGAAGTCACCGGAAGAAATCGATACCGGCCTTTCACCAGGTGGGGCGACAAGGAATTTCATACGATGGACACATACGAGGATCATGAAATGATCCATCTAATCCTGTATGATCTCGGTTCTCCGCCTTTTGGCCTGGCAAAGGGTTTGGTGTTCTATTTCAGGGCCAAAATCAACGGGTGGGACCTGCATAACGCCGCCAAGCAGGATCTGGTCCGCACGGAACTGCCGCCTCTCTACAAGACGATCGACCAGAAGGATTTCGTGAATGCCGGCATCGCGATTTCCGTGCCGGGATGGGGATCCTTTGTCAAATACCTTATCGATAAGCACGGCATGAAGAAACTTCTGGAACTTTACGAATCCACCAACGAGATCAAACAGCTGGAACCTTTCAGCGTCCGGTTCAAGGCCGTCTACGGCGTCGAATTTCAAAAGATGGACCAGGACTGGCGCTGGTTCCTTCTCAGGTACGAGTGCGATCCGGCGGCGGATACGATATTCTGACGGTTCCGGAGCGTGTCGAATGAATGGACGATTCAGATTCTGTCCCTACTGTGCAGAGGGGATGTCGGTGGCCGACGAAGGCGTGCATCCGAGGATGAAGTGCGGGCGGTGCGGGTTTATCCAGTATATGAACCCGGCTCCCGCCGCCGGCGTACTGGTCAGGGACGGGGAAGGAAAAGTACTTCTGGTTCAGAGACGGTTCGACCCGTTCATGGGATTTTGGGTCATCCCTTCCGGTTATATCGAACACGGCGAAGAGATAAGGTCCACCGCCGTTCGTGAACTGGAGGAAGAGGCCGGCTTGAAGGTCGGGATAGACGGTGTACACGCGGTGGAATCGTGTTTCGACGACCCCAGGGGAAACACCCTTCTGACGGTTTTTCTGGGACGCGTCACGGGTGGACGGCTCCGGGCGGGGGACGATGCCGTGCAAGCCGCTTTCTTCCCGCTGGACGATCTGCCGCCGATAGGGTTCGATTGCCAGAAGAAAATACTCGGCCGGCTGGCAGGGAAGCGGATCGATTGAGATCCCCGGGGAATGCACGTTTGCGGCCGCTCGATGTTTCGCCGGGTTCGCTGGTTACCATTACATGATCGTCCGAGGCGTGCAATCCCGAAAGGCGATCACTGCGCGACTCTTATCGCGAAGGTGTCACCGATTTCCATCCGGTCGACTATCTCCATGCCCTTCACTATCTTTCCGACGATCGTGTATCTTCCGTCCAGATGAGGCTGGGCGGTCTGCGTTATGAAGAACTGGCTGCCCGGCGTGTCCTTGCCGGAATGGGCCACTCCCACGGTGCCCCTTTCATACGTATATGCGTTGAATTGACTTCTCAGAAAATATCCGGCGTCGCCCCACCCGTCGCCTCGCGGGCATCCGCCCTGGATGACGAATCCCGGCACCACGCGGTGAAAATTCAGGCCGTTGTAAAAACCCTCGTCAGCCTGCGTGATGATGCTGCGGACTATGCCCGGCGCATCGTCTCCAAACAGCATGATCTCGATCTGGCCCTTCGACGTCACGATGGTGATCCTTCTGTTTCCTGCCGGAAGGGCCGGGTCGGTCCAGGGAACGTCCCCCCTTTTCCACTTTCCGGCCAGCTTCGGATCCGGAGTAAACACGAGTCCATGGCGTGCCGCGGCCACCGTGGCCGCCTGCGGTATCCTCGGGTCTGGATCCGCGAGGGCTTTCCTGAGAAGCGCAGCCGCCTTTTGCCTTCGATCCGGATCGAGTTCCTTGTCGTCCGCCAGCTGTCCCATGGCGGCCAGGATAGCCAGCTTTATATCCGAATCAAGGCGCGTGACGCAGCGATCGAAGATCGCATCGAGTTCGTCTATCACCCGCGAAGCGACTGTTTTACCGATCGATTCCACCGATATCGTAGCAACGACCCAGTCGTCGCCCCTGGCCGCTTCTAACAGGACGTCGACCGGTTTTCTGCCCTCGAAACCCGAGGGCTCCATCAGGCGCGCGGGGTCGGGCCATCTGCCAAGACCCGCCGCCGCTCCTTCCCTGGAGAAGTGATCGGTTCTCGAATGAAGCGTTTCAACAAGAATGGCGAGGTCCTCTTCCATACCGTATTCGCCGAGATACTCCGCCGATATAAGCCTGTCGTAGTGGTTGCCCTCGTTGAAAATCCTCAGGAGATGCCCCCTCGCCTTTTCCTTCCCCGTGTGGAAAACCGCCGCGATGGCGGATCTTCTTACCATGACGGATTCGTCATCGAGGAGGGGAAGGACCTTGTCGAAGAACTTTTTTTCGCCGCTGGCGGCGATTCCGTCCAGGGCCAGCGCCTTCAGGTAATTGTCGTCGGAAGAAAGAAGTTTTTCGAGTTTTTCCGCGCTTTTTCCGGTTCCGATATGCTGGAGCGCTTCGGCGGCCTTTATTGCGACCATCCTGTCGGGATCCGCGAGAAGGACCGCGAGCATATCCACGGCCGTTTTTATCTTCAGCCTTCCCAGCGCCTCCGCGGCGCGCATCCTGACTTCGGCGTCCTCGCTGGCGAGAAGGGGTATCATCTGGTCGTTTGCGGCTGTGCAGCCGAGCCTTCCGAGCGCATAAACGGCGCAGGCCTGGGCGTGCGGATCGGGATCGAAAACGGAATTAACGCAGCTGCCCGCCATCGACGAATCGCCCAGCACGGCGATTGCAACGGCCGCCTCGGCCCTGAGGGAGGAATGAAAATCCTTCAGGTATGGCGCGATTATCTCGCCGGCCGCCTTGAGCCGGGTGAGGCCGAGGGCGCGGATCGCCATTCTTTTGTGTCCCGCCGGTCCCTTTTTCAGCACATCCACGATCGACTCGAGGGTCATCTGTTCCGTCGATTTTCTGTGACCGGCAAGACCCAGGGAAAAGACGGCCGACAGGACCACGTCGGGATCCTCGTCCTTCGCGAGTTTCGAAAGGTAGTAGATCGTGCCCGTGTTATCGTCGA
>JBFYZH010000091.1:0-8822 GCA_041309605.1 Candidatus Krumholzibacteriota bacterium | reverse complement strand
TACAACGGTAAACGTAACGATTACTCCACGGGTGTTCCGGAATACCGTCTCTCGGGCGGCGTTAACCTTAAGAGGAGTTCGTTCAAGAATACCGAAACCGTGACCCTCGGGGTCTTCGGCGTTCATGCCGGAAGCAGCGATTGGGAGGATAGGAGCCTCGACGGTTACTCCGTCCTGAACGCCTCCCTGTCGGTAACGGTGATGTCCGCCATCGTGCATCTGGAGATCAGAAACATCCTCGACGCTGATTACCAGACCTGCCCTGGATATCTGATGGATCGCAGACACATTCGCTTCGGCTTCATCTGGGACTTCTTCGACTGACCGATGGGCCGTTTCGCGCAGGAAACCGCCCCCGGCGATGGCAGAAAATATTCCATTCAGTGAATGAATTACCAGGCCGTTTTCGATTCTGCAACGGTCGCGGCGGGCGGTTGCAGAATGCGAAAGCGGTTGCAGTGTGCATTGCGGGACCATTTAAACCGCCTTACCGCGCCTGATATCGTACTTATCTATAAATGTTTTAATATCAAGATGTTACTCCGATTGGACCCGAGATGGCCGGCTTCCGATCCGGCGGGCGGAGCAGCGCTTTCGCTTCCTGAACTCATTTCACTCCAAGTTGTTAGATGCCCGGGCGACCTGTGGCATATTTATTGCGGACCGGAACTTTGTGTTCAATGTTGAGAAATTTCTGCCGACTACTACAGGTATGCCTGGGCCGGTGGTCAGGAACTTGCATTCATTTTCCACGTACCCATTCGAGGGCGGAGGAAATAATTGAAGGATAATATTGCCAACCAGCTTGTCGAGTGCAGCCTGATAAGCCAGGGCCAGCTGGAGCTCGCTTTGCACGAGCAGGGAAAATCGGGCGGCAGCCTCGGGTACAACCTGGTCAAGACGGGGGCTATCTCGGAAAAGGCGTTTTCCGAGTTCCTTTCTCAGCAGTACCAGG
The DNA here is from genome assembly GCA_041309605.1 of Candidatus Krumholzibacteriota bacterium. Classification (GTDB taxonomy): domain Bacteria; phylum Krumholzibacteriota; class Krumholzibacteriia; order Krumholzibacteriales; family Krumholzibacteriaceae; genus JALOPX01. Next base: position 7,867 of record JBFYZH010000091.1, on the reverse strand, counting down.
TCCCGGCGGTCGACCTCGACGAACTCCAGGCCGATGAACACGCCGTCGAGCTTATACCGTCCGAAGTCGCGACGAAGTTCCAGGTCGTCCCGGTACAGAGAGAGGGCAGGGTCCTCACCGTCGCGATGGCCAACCCCGACAACATATTCGCGATCGACGACATAAAGTTCATCACCGGACTCGAGGTGCGCCCCGTGGTGGCGACCGAGACGGCGATCAAGAGGGCGATCGACAGGTTCTACGATTCGGCCGATTCCCTCGCCGAAGTGATGCGCGACATGGAAGAGGACTTCGAGATCGTCGAGGAGATGGACGACGATATGGGGCTGGTCGAGGCCCAGAGCGAGGACGCTCCGGTCGTCAAACTGGTCAACTCCCTGATCGCCGACGCCGTGAACAAGGGCGCCAGCGATATCCATATAGAGCCGTTCGAAAAAACGCTGAGGGTGCGGTTCAGGATAGACGGGCAACTGCACGAGATGATGCTGCCTCCCTACAAGATGAAGGGTGCGATCACATCGCGCCTGAAGATCATGGCCGAACTCGATATAGCCGAAAAACGGATACCCCAGGACGGCCGCATAAAGATCAGGATAGGAAGCAAGAAGATAGACCTCAGGGTGAGCACGCTGCCGACCATATTCGGGGAGAAGGTCGTTATGCGAATTCTCGATCAGACCAACCTCCAGATCGACCTTACGAAGCTCGGTTTTGTTCCCGAGTCGCTGGAGAAGTTCCTGAAGGCGATCGAATCCCCGTACGGAATGGTCCTGGTGACCGGGCCCACGGGAAGCGGAAAAACGACGACCCTCTATTCGGCGCTAAGCAGGATAAACCTGCCTCACCACAACATCATGACCGCCGAGGACCCCGTCGAGTACAATCTCGACGGGATAAACCAGGTGAACGTGCACGAGGAGATCGGGCTAACCTTCTCGGCGGCGCTCAAAGCCTTTCTGCGCCAGGATCCCAACATCTTCATGGTCGGCGAGATCCGCGATCTCGAGACCGGTTCGATTGCGGTCAAAGCCGCTCTCACCGGCCACCTCGTCCTCAGTACTCTTCATACCAACGACGCTCCGAGCACGATAAACAGGATGATCGACATGGGGATCGAACCTTTCCTCGTCGCCAGCTCCACGGTGCTGATCCAGGCCCAGAGACTGATAAGAAGATTATGTGAAAACTGCAAGCAACCGGTCGAGATACATCCCGAGGCTCTCAGGGAGCTGGGAATTCCGAACGAGGAACCGTTCCAGATATTCAATACCGGAGGGTGCCCTAAATGCAGCAACACCGGGTACAAGGGACGTCTGGGACTCTACGAGGTCATGCCGATTTCGGCCGAGATAAGCGAAATGATCCTCAACCGGTGTTCTTCGACGGAATTGAAGGAACAGGCCGTGAAGGAAGGGATGCTGACGTTGAGGGCGGACGGTATAGTCAAACTGAAACTCGGGCTCACTTCCCTTGAGGAAGTACTCAGAGAAACCACGAACAAGTAAGGGACCGCGCGGCGGTCCTGAGGCGGGGGGAGTAACGGTAGATATGCTTAACCTCAGAGATCTTCTGCAGGAAATGATCGAAAAAAAGGCGAGCGATCTTCATATAACCGCCGGCGTGCCGCCGATGCTCAGGGTGGACGGTGTGATATACAAGACCAATCATCCTGTCACCACTCCCGAGATCAGCAAGCAGGTGGCGTACAGCGTGCTCACCGAGGAACAGCAGAAACGATTCGAGAACGAGAAGGAACTCGATTTCTCGTTCGGCGTGCAGGGGCTGTCGAGGTTCAGGGCCAACGTCTTCCAGCAGCGCGGGGTGACCAGCCTGGCGATAAGACAGATACCCTTCGAAATACTCGATTTTTCGAAACTGGGGCTTCCGCCGGTCGTCAAGACTTTCGCCGAGAAACAGAAGGGTCTTGTCCTTGTCACGGGACCCACGGGAAGCGGCAAGTCGACCACACTGGCGAGCCTGATAGACAAGATCAACACCGAGCACAGGTCCCACGTGATAACCATAGAGGACCCGATCGAATACATACACCAGCACAAGCAGTGCATCGTGAACCAGAGGGAGGTGCGGGCCGACACGGAGACGTTCGCTTCGGCGCTCAAGCACGTTCTCAGGCAGGATCCCGACGTGATCCTCATCGGGGAGATGAGGGATCTCGAGACGATGCAGGCGGCTCTGACGATAGCGGAGACAGGGCACCTGGCCCTGGCCACCCTCCACACCAATTCCACCTTCGAATCGATAAACAGGATAGTCGACAACTTCCCGCCCAACCAGCAGGCCCAGGTGAGGGCGCAGCTGGCGTTTGTTCTCGAGGGGGTGCTCACACAACAGCTTGTTCCCCATATTTCGGGAAAGGGAAGAACCCTTATCGCCGAGGTCATGATATGCACTCCGGCCATCCGGGCGGTTATCCGCGACGACAAGATACACCAGATATACGGGCTGATGCAGGCCGGGCATAAATACGGAATGCAGACCATGAACCAGGGGCTCTTCAAGGCATATTGCGACCGGAAGATATCGTACGAGGAGGCGATGAGGAGGAGCTCCGATCCGGTGGAACTCGAACAGATGCTGGGCGAGCGGGCCGGAACGGGAAACGCGCGTTACTAGAATCGTCATGTGACAAGGGGGATCTCGATGGCAACGACTTACATGTGGAAGGGCCGGACACCCACCGGCGAAGTGCTTTCCGGCGAGTACGCGGCCGAAAGCAAGACCGAGCTGATAAACCATCTGCGAAAACGCAAGATCATCATCACGCATATCCGGAACAAACCGAAGGATATTCAGATCAATTTCGGTTTCAAGAACAGGGTCACGGTGAAGGATCTCGGCATATTCACAAGGCAATTCGCAACAATGATCAACGCGGGGCTGCCGATGGTCCAGTGCCTCGACATCCTTTCGAGCCAGCTTGAAAAACCGAAATTCAAGCAGATCGTCACCGAGGTGATGAGCGACGTCGAATCGGGATCGACCCTGGCGGAGGCGCTGAAGAAACACGACTGCTTCGGCGATCTCTTCGTCAACATGGTCGACGCAGGGGAGGCGGGAGGTATTCTCGACGTCATTCTCAACAGGCTTGCCCTCTATCTCGAAAAGGCGGACGCCCTGAAAAGGAAGATAAAGGGAGCGATGACGTATCCCACGATCGTCTTCCTGGTGGCGACCGGCGCGACGATCTTCATGCTCATGGTGATCATACCGACCTTCGCCAAGATGTTCACCGATTTCGGCGGGGACCTTCCGATGCCTACACAGATAGTGATGTTCTTCAGCGATTTCCTCAGGGCCAACTGGTACATACTGGCCGCGATCGTCACGGGCGGTATCATCTTCCTGAAGAGGTACTACAAGACCGAAATCGGACACTACAAAATCGACAAGCTGCTGCTCAGGATGCCCATCCTAGGCACCGTGATAAGAAAGGGCGCGGTCGCGAGGTTCACGAGAACGCTCGGGACCCTCATCTCGAGCGGCGTTCCTATTCTGAACGGCCTGGAGATCACCGCCCGCACTTCGGGAAACAAGGTCATCGAGAAGGCCGTACTGGAGACCAAGCAGAGCATCAGCGAGGGCAATACGATAGTCGAGCCTCTCAGGCAGAGCGGAGTATTTCCCCCGATGGTCGTGCAGATGATAGGCGTCGGCGAACAGACCGGCGCTCTCGACGAGATGCTCGACAAGGTGGCGGATTTTTACGACGACGAGGTGGACACGGCGGTGGAGGCCCTTACGGCGGCTATAGAGCCGATCATGATAGTCGTGATGGGCGCGGTCGTCGGCGGCATGCTGGTCGCGATGTACCTGCCGATGTTCAAGCTCGTAACGGTCGTGGCCGGATAACGTGGGTTCGGAGGGACCCGGGAAATGATCCAAGTGTCGCGTGCATTTCCCACGGATGAGGAGGACAGGCTGAGGAAACTGGTCTTTCTGCGGCTAGTCCTGTCGACGCTGATCATAGGCTCGGCGATAATGGTGCTGCAGCTCAACGCCATGACGCGTTCGGTCGTGGCGCTGTACAGCCTGTTGGGAGTATTCTACCTCAGCACCGGATCGGCCTTCCTTGCCTTCAAACGCGGGGCTTCCCTGAGGATGCTGATTCGCCTGCTGACGGGGATCGATTTCACCGTGCTGACGATGATAGCGTATTACAGCGGGGGGCCCTCCTCCTATTTCACGATACTTTACGTGCTGCCCGTGATAGTGGCCGGCGAATACTTCCAGGTGGCCGGAGGCCTGACGGCGGCGGCCGCGGCGACGTCCATCTATTTCGCGTACAGCCTTCTCGAGATCAACGGTCATATAAACACTCCCTCCAACATCTGGATGCCCTCGAATGCCGGGACGGCGATATCCGGGCCGCTTCTGAGGGTATATCTGCACATGGTCGTCTTCGTCATCGCCGGGCTGCTCAGCGGATTCGTGTCGCGGCACATGCGTTCGAAGAGCGAGGAACTGGCCGACAAGGAAAAGGAGATCAGGCGGATACAGCTCGATACCGACAGCATACTGCTCAACATGAGCAGCGGTCTTGTCGTCATCGGCGTGAACGGAGAGGTGCTGTCGATCAATCCGGCGGCCGTCGATATACTCGGCCTCGACAAATCGGCCGAACACAAGGGAAGACCGGTGGGAGAGGTGCTCAGCAACCTGCCGTCGCTGGTGGGCGAACTCGACTTCGTTCTGGAGAGCGGGACGCAGCGCAAGAGACACGAGATAGAGATAGACACCAAAAACGGGAAGAGCCTTCCGCTGGGCATCTCCATATCGATGCTGAAAAGCGAAACGGGGGACACCAGAGGCGTCATAGCGATATTCCAGGACCTTACCGAAGTCAAGGAGATGCGCGAAAAGATGAGGCTCTCCGACAGGCTCGCCGCGGTCGGAGAGCTGTCCGCCGCGATTGCGCACGAAGTCAGGGCGCCGCTCGCCTCGATATGCGGATCCATTGAGATGCTCAAGGGCGAATTCGAGCTGAGCGGCGACAACGAAAAGCTGATGGATCTGATTATCAGCGAGTCGGACAGGCTCGACAGGATCATATCGGATTTTCTCGAATACGCGAGGCTTCGCAAACCCGCCTTCACGCCCACGGATATAGAGAAGTGCCTGGACGAGATCGCTCTTCTGCTGAAGCATTCCCCGAACATAAACCACAAGGCGACGATAGAAGTGAAAAGCGAAGTGAACGGATCGAGGATATTCGCCGACGACGAACAGATCAGGCAGGTCTTCCTCAATCTCGGCCTGAACGCCTGCGAGATGATGAAAAAACGCGGGAACCTGACGATATCGATCAAAAAAACGGATATCCGGATGATGGAGTCCGGCCCGGTCGAGGAATGCGTCCAGGTCGATTTCATAAACGACGGGCCGCTTATCCCCAAAGATGTCCTCCCGCGGGTGTTCGAACCGTTTTTCACGACCAAGGAGGGGGGAACCGGGCTTGGCCTTGCCATAGCCGCGAGGATAGTGGCGGGTCACTACGGCCTGATAAAGGTCCGGAGTTCGAAGGAAGAGAATACGGTATTTTCGGTCATATTGCCGGTAAAGGCGCGTACGGCGGACGAGGGCGCGTACTGTGCGGAAGAAGAGTTTTGTAACGTATAGGGTGTTCAAACTCGGGGGTCTCGATTAATGGCAGGCGAAAAAATCCTGATAGTGGACGACGAAAAAAGCATGTGCCAGTACCTTTCCATCATGCTCAAGAAGGAGGGGTACTTCGTCAAGACGGTGCACAACGGACAGAAGGCGGTGCAGGAGGCGCAGAGCTCGAACTACGACGTGGTGATAACCGACATACGCATGGAGGGGATGGACGGTATCGAAGTGCTGGGAGCCGTGAAGGAGACCGATCCGACATTGCCGGTGATCATCATGACGGCGTACGCCTCGCAGAAAACGGCGATAGAGGCCCTCAACAAGGGGGCGTTCTATTACCTGATAAAAAGGGCCGCCAAGAACGAAGAGATAAAAATGGTCGTGCGCAACGCGCTCGACATGCACAGGGTCAAGAACGAGAACGTTTTTCTCAAGAAACAGCTTAAGAAAAAGGACACGCCCAAGGAGGTCATAGGCAAGAGCGAGGAGATCGAGAGGGTCTTCGGGCTTGTCGACAAGGTGGCCGACACGGACAGCACTATCCTCGTGTGCGGAGAGAGCGGCACGGGCAAGGAGCTGGTCGCGAGGGCGATCCATTACCGCAGCAGCAGGTCGAACGCCCCGTTCGTCTCGATAAACTGCGGGGCCCTGCCGGAAAACCTTCTGGAAAGCGAGCTCTTCGGGCACGTCAAGGGGAGTTTTACAGGGGCGATAAAGGACAAGGACGGCCTCTTCAAGGTGGCGAGCGGCGGGACCTTCTTCCTCGACGAGGTGGGAGAGACCTCGCCGGCGATCCAGGTGAAACTGCTCAGGGTCCTGCAGGAAAGGGAGATCATCCCCGTGGGCGGGACGTCGTCGATAAAGGTGAGCGCAAGGCTCATCGCCGCCACCAACGCCGACCTCGAGAAGGCGGTCCACTCGGAGACCTTCCGCGCGGACCTCTATTACAGGCTCAACGTGATCCCCATAATGATACCTCCGCTGAGACACCGGCGCGACGATATCCCGCTTCTGGTGAACCATTTCCTGAAGATGAACTCGGAAAAGACGAGGAAGAACAAGACGATATCGGACGAGGCGATGGAACTGCTCAAGAATTACGACTGGCCGGGGAATGTCCGCGAGCTCGAGAACATCATCGAGAGGGCGGTGATCCTGCAGGACGGCGACCGCGTCGACCTCTGCGACCTGCCCGACAAGATAAGGCTCCAGTCGAAGGAAAAAAGAAAGATCGTGATGGACAAGGCGCAGATGACCCTCGAGGAGCTCGAGAAGGAATACCTCATATCGGTGCTCGAGGAATCGAACTGGCAGAAGAAGAAGGCGAGCTCGATACTCGGAATAAACGCATCGACCCTTTACAGGAAGATACAGCGGTACGGGCTCGACCGCGACAAGGAAAAGGTGCTCGTTTAGCGGGAACGATCCGCAGCGTTGCAATGCGAGATACACGAATGGCAGATTACAACTCGTCGGCGGTTACGGACTGAAAGGGGGACTGTTTAAAGGATTTGTTGCCAGCGTTTTAACCGCTCACACGGAGCGCTTTCGGTTGGCATGGTACTTGCGAATATCGTCCTTGACCGGTTGGCACAGAACCGGCATGAACGAGAGATGAACGATCCATGAGGGTCGTGGACTTTAAGGCCGGGACGACACCGTCCCGAAAAATTGTACCAGGGAGGTGCAAGATGAATAACAAGGGCTTCACCCTTATCGAGCTCATGATCGTGGTGGTCATTATCGGTATTCTCGCCGCTATAGCGATTCCGAACTTCATCAACATGCAGGCGCGCGCCAAAGAGGCTTCCGTGAAGTCGAATTGCCACACGCTGCAGCTTGCCGCAGAGGATTTCGCCGTGCAGAATGACGGCGTATACGCGGCCGCCGCGGCCGATGCGACCCCCAGCGGAGATGTAATCCAGGATCTCCTTCCGGGCGGCGTCCTGATGGACAACCCCTTCACCAACGCTGCCACCGAGCCCGCAGTGTGGGGCGGCCCTGCCGCCACGGCCGGCCAGGTAGGTTATAATGCCGTCGTGCTGAACGGTGTCAACATCGGTTATTCGATCACCGGTTGCGGCAAGGAAAACGCCAATATCGTTATCACGCTGACAAGCGGTCAGTAAGAGATAACCTTATAAAGCTTACTCGAAGGGCGGCCCGGAGCGGGGCGCCCATTTTTTTACTCCCGGAGTAAGCGCCGTCCCGGCCGCGGCGGGCGCCGGACCCGGGATTT
>JBFYZH010000090.1:0-20468 GCA_041309605.1 Candidatus Krumholzibacteriota bacterium | reverse complement strand
CGTGGATATAAAACCAGACGATGTCCTGGCCAATTCGCATCTGGCCTTTATCCTGTTCGGGCAGAAGAGTTATGACGTCGCATGGGAACACCTCTCCCGCGCGCTCGAGGCGGCACCGGGCGATCCGCAGCCCAGGTTCTACCTGGCGATTTTCTTCTGGGAGTGCAACATGTACAGGGAAGCGCTCGCTGAATGGGAAAAGGTCATTGCGCTGGCGCCGGACGGGTTTCTTGCCGCCAGGGCCAGAGAGAATATCGTAATGCTGCAAAATGCCCTCAATTCCCCCGCGCCCTCCGGGGAATGGAATCCCCGGAGATGAATTGTCCCGGCAAACCGCCGCGGCTTCGATCGGCCGGCCCGGCCAACTTGGGCTTGACACCCGGGACGCTCCTTAATAGATTAAATCAGGGTAAGGTGGAACGTAACGGACCGACGAACTGAAGCCGAATCGAAAGGAAGTAAAGATGAGAAGGGCATTTTCCGCGATCTTCGCTCTATTTGTGGCCATTTACGCCGGTTGCGGGCCCACCGCCGGCAGCGGTGTCAATACGGACGTCACATCGTCGGGCGGGGAGTCCACGACCGACGCGCAGGGATTCGAGAGGAATCTCGGTCCTGCGGAGATAGCCTATCAGTCCGCCCAGCAATTTCTTTCCGCGGGCAAATATGACGAAGCGATAGCCAACCTCCAGAACGCAGTGTCTATCAAACCCGGATACCTTGAAGCCTGGTCCCAGCTCGGATCGGCGTATTCGAACAGGCAGAGTTACGACAAGGGGGTCGAAGCTTATTCAAAGGCGCTCGAGCTCTCTCCGGGCGACGAAGGCCTGATAAGCGCCATCGGGTATAATTATCTTCGCCTTGAAAACTGGGACAAGGCCGATGAATATTTCAAGATGCTTCTCGAAAAGGATCCGAATCACTACAATGGAAACGTCAACCTCGCGTTCATAGCCCAGAAACGGGGCAGGACGCAGGACGCAATCCAATTTTACGAAACGGCGCTCAATTCCAACGCCGCCGATGCGACGACGATGGGAACCCTGGCCGGTCTTTACGAGGAACTGGGCAACAAGGAAAAAAAATACGAATACCTCAGGCGCGCCATAACGGCCGATCCGGAGAATCACGAATTCAAGAAAAAGCTCGCGAAGTCATATTTCAGCGAAGCGAGTTATGCGAACGCGATTCCCCTTTACGAGGAGCTTGTGAACATATATCCGGAAACGGCCGATTTCCATCAACGTCTCGGATTCTGCTACTCCAAGAGCGAACGCGACAAGGATGCGGCCGTGGAGCTCGAAAAAGCGAACGCGCTGAACGGCGGGGACGCCCTGACCTACGCGATCCTCTCGAAGATCTACAACGACAGCAATAATTTCACGAAGGCCATGGAATCGGCGCAGGCCGGGTTGAAACTCAACGGCGGCCAGGAGGCGATCCTCTATTACCAGTGGGGATGGGCTCTTTCCAAGCTTGAAAATTACGAGGAAGCCATGGTAAAATTCCAGAAGGTCGTCGGCCTGAACGATCCGAACTGGTCCCCTTCGGCGGTCAAACAGGTAACAAGGCAGGAGCAGCTGATCAAGAGAAGGGAAGCCGAGAAGGAAAAGGCAAAGTACGAATAATCCTTACGACGCACCAGGAAAGACATCGGTTCCTTTTTTAGCCTCCCCGGCTGACGGGGAGGCTTTTGATTTTAAGGTGAGTCGAAGGAATGCTCTCCCGGAAAAACCCTTTGCGTTCCAAGGAGGTTCGACGATGGTGTCTCTTCGAAATATGTCTTTACGGGCCGTGTGGATTCACGCTTTGACCGCCGCGACCCTGACGGCTTTTTTCGTGACGGCCGGGGCGGCGGCGCAGGAGGAAAAACCGGCGGATGCCGGGGGCGCGGAGGCTCAAACAGCCGACAGCATCGCCGGCGGCCCCGCCAGGGTCGCGATCATCCTGGACAGCGGCGGGAGGGTCGTGATCGAGACCCTTCCGGAGGACGCTCCCGGAACGGTGGATCGTTTTCTCGCCCTGGTGCGGGATGGATTCTACAATGGAGTGCGTTTCCACAGGGTGGAGGAATTCCTGGTGCAGGCGGGGAAAAAGGAGAATGAATACCCGACGATCGAAGGCGAGATGTTCGACCAGAACCTCACGCACGAACCTGGAATGGTCGGGATGGCAAGACTCCCGGACAATTACGATTCGGCCACGACCCAGTTTTACATAATGAAAAAGCACAAGGCCAATTTCAACGGGGAATATACCCTGTTCGGCAGGGTGGTGGAGGGAATGGATCTGGTGACCGGCATAAAGAAGGACGACAGGATCGAGAGGATGGAGATAACCAGGTGATTCCGGTTCCCGGCCCCGTTTTTCCCCGCTCATTAAGGCTTGACCTGCCGCCGCGGAAATGACATATATCGGTAAATTTACGACGACGGAGAGTCATTACCGATGAACGACGGGGACGAAAAGGGAATACGGGTCTATTTCGACCATAACGCCACAACGTACGCCAGGCAGGAAGTCATCGAAACGATGCTGCCGTTTTTCCGGCAGCGGTTCGGAAACGCCAGCAGCCTGCATTTTTTCGGACAGGAAGCGAGAAACGCCGTCGAAAAGGCGCGCTCGCAGGTCGCCTCTCTGATCTGCGCCGAGCCTGAGGAGATCATTTTTACCTCGGGTGGAACCGAGTCCGACAACCTCGCGATCAGGGGAATCGTCGCCGCCGGAAGAAAATCCACCTGCAGGCCGCACGTTGTCACCTCGTCGATAGAACATCCGGCCGTGCTTCGGACATGCAGAGCCCTCGAGAAAACCGGAGTCGATGTCACATACCTTCCCGTGACTCCGGAGGGATGTGTCAGGATGGAGGACGTCGAAGCGGCCATTAGGCCCGAAACGGTCCTGCTGACGATCATGCTGGCCAATAACGAAACGGGCGTGGTGCAGCCGTTGGCCGGCATCTCGTCCATCGCGAGAAGCAGAGGGGTCGCCTTCCACGTCGACGCGGTGCAGGGAGCGGGAAAGATCCCTGTCGACGCAGGCGCTATCGGAGCCGACCTGATGTCGATTTCCGCCCATAAGTTTTACGGTCCCAAGGGAATCGGCGCCCTGTATGTAAGGAGCGGGACGGCCGTCGAACCCGTCCTTACGGGGGGGCACCAGGAATCGGGCTTGAGGCCCGGCACGGAGAACGTTCCGGCGATAGCGGGATTCGGCGAGGCCTGCAGGATCAGCGCCGAACGCCTGGGCGAAGAAATGACCCATATCGCAAGGCTCAGGGACAGGATCGAAAAGGGTCTTCTGGAGAAGATCCCCGGCGTGAAGATAAACGGCGCCGGCGCCGAGAGGGTTCCCAACACGTGCAACGTGACGGTGACGCGCGTGGAGGGGGAGGCCATGACCCTCTACATGAGCATGCTCGGATTCGCTCTTTCGAGCGGCAGCGCCTGCGCTACGGGGGAGACCGATCCGAGCCACGTGCTCATGGCGATGGGGCTCGATCCCGTCGAAGCGCAGGGAAGTATCCGGATCAGTCTCGGCGCGGGCAATACCGAGGCGGAGGTCGACATGTTCCTCGACGCATTCCCAGGCGTGGCCCGGCGTCTGCGGGAGATGTCGCCTATAAAGGAAAGATCCTGACCGGCGAGGCGGCGATCGCGGGTAAACCAATTGAAGAAAATCGATACATCCCGGTTCGGAATCCTGCCCCCGGCGCGGCCGGGAGAAGGAATAGTCCTCGGAATGAGCGGCGGGATCGACAGCTCGACCGCCGCTTTGCTTCTGCGCGACGCCGGATACACCGTTGTCGGCGTCACCTTCGGTTTTCAATGCGGCGCATGCGGCGGGCGGGATCTTTCGGATGATCCATCGGTGATCCGGGCCCGGTCCGTGTGCGGAACGCTCGGAATCGAACACCGGGCGGTCGACTTGACGGGGGATTTCCGGACAAAGGTCGTCGAGGATTTCATCGGCGAGTACCGGGCAGGGCGCACTCCGAATCCGTGCGTGACGTGCAACGAGAAATTGAAGTTCCCCTCGATCGCGGCGGTCGCCGCTTCCCTTGGAGCGGCGAGGATCGCGACGGGGCATTACGCCCGAACCGCGAGGGACGTCGGCTCGAGGGTGTGGCTCGAAATGTCGGCGGACCGGGCGAAGGACCAGTCCTATTTTCTCTACAGGGTCCCCGTCGATCTGCTGGAACGCTGCGTTTTCCCCCTTGGAAATACCACGAAGGAAGATGTGAGAAAGATTGCGGAGGAGGCGGGCCTGTCGGCGAGTACGGGCAGGGAGAGCCAGGATATCTGTTTCATACCGGGCGGCGACCTGCCGGGCTTCCTATCGTCTTATATCGAGCCGGATCCGGGCGAGGTCGTGGACGCCTGCGGCAATGTCGTCGGCACTCATAACGGAGTGTTCCGTTACACGGTGGGGCAGCGAAAGGGACTCGGAATCTCCGGAGCGTCTCCCATGTACGTATGCAGCGTCGATCCGGCGGCAAACAGGATCGTTCTCGCGGAAAACGACCGGCTTTTTTCGAGATCGGCCACATGCTCCAGGCTCAGGATGAGAATCAGGCGCCCCGGTCTTCCGCTGAAGGCCAGGATTCGTTACAGGCACGGTCCAGCCGAAGTCGGGCGGATAGAGGTCGGCGGCGGCATATGCAGGGTCGTTTTCGTCGAGGAGCAGAGAGCCGTGACTCCGGGGCAGTCGCTCGTTCTGTACAGCGGGACAAGGATCATCGGCGGAGGGATAATAACCGCGCACGGGAAAGACGGATGATGTCGATGGCGAAAAGATACGTGCCGTTGGCGGCCTTCATCTTCATCGCGCTGTTCTCCCGCGGCCCTGCCGGCGCCGCGGACCGGGTCGCTTTCGACGAGGCCGGGTACCAGGTCAGGAAGGCTTCGTGCGGCCCGTTCTTCATTCACTTCTCGGAGCGGACGTCACGGATCTCGCTGGAGGTTGAAAAGCTGATCTGCGAATCGGCCGGCGATATCGCGTGCGAGATCGGTCTTGCCGGGCCGGGTGCGATCCACATCTACATAGTTCCGGACAGAAGCGAGTTCGATCTTCTGTCGGGCGGGGCGATCCAGGAGTGGGGAGAGGCGTACAGCGACCTGGGACGCATGCTGATGGGGATCGACGCCGTCGCCGTGCTGAGATCGCCACGGCCGCTGAAGACTGTTATCAGGCATGAACTTTCGCACCTTCTCTTCTCGCAGAAGGTAAGAGGCGCGCGATGTCCGGCATGGTTCATGGAGGGACTCGCGATGAGGCAGTCCCGGGAATGGACGCTGATCGACCAATGGAACTTCGCGACATCGATCTGGAGCGGGCGGCTTCCGGACCTGGAGAATCTCGAAGGAACTTTTCCAAGGTCCGCCAACGAGGCTTCGGCGGCGTACCGGCTGAGCTATGCGGCGGTGGAGGAACTGTTAAGGGAAAATCCGGGGGATCTTGTGACGCTGATATCCTTCATAAGCGATCTGGGGGATTTCGACCGGGCTTTTCTCCTGACCTTCGGCAAGTCGCCGGGCGATTTCACCGCCGGTTACCACATGCGGCTTGAGAAAAAATACGGGAACGCGGGCGCCCTTCTGCATTCGTCGCCCTTCTGGATCTCCGTCGTCCTTCTCTTCCTTGTCGCGTACGCGGCAAGAAGGATCAGGAACAGGAGGAGGCTGAGGGAATGGGGAGCGGCCGGCCCGGAGTGATGCCCGCCGGACGCCGCGGAGATGTCCATGGCTGCGCCCAAAATCGAGCGCTGCCGATATGGCTCGGGAAGCGGCGCTTTTGCTATTATGTTGACAGGGCCTTCGCCGCTTTTTATACTACGCAGAACCCTCTTCCCGGAAGGGGGTCGTTTTTTCTGGAGGGCTAGTCCTAATTGGTAAGGCAGCGGATTTGAAATTCGCCGGGCGCAAGCCCATGGGGGTTCGAGTCCCTCGCCCTCCGCCAAAAAAAATCAGGATCGACGGAGAGGTGGCCGAGAGGCTGAAGGCAACCGCCTGCTAAGCGGTTGTAGGGGTAATACTCTACCGAGGGTTCGAATCCCTCCCTCTCCGCCATTTTTATGCCCGCGCCGAGCCGGCTAGTCGCGCGGAGCGCGAAGGCTCCGCCGACCGGTTCTTTACGCCGGGCGCTCCGCCTGACTGCCGGGCGTATCTCCCGGACTTTCCCCGGCCGGCGTTCGAACGCGAGGCCGAATAATTCCTTGACTCCTGACGACGCATCGCATTAAATGTGTTACGTATTTTATAAAGGTAATACCAGGGGGGGAATAACATGTCAGGGCTCGTCAGGTTCAGCGTCTCGATCGACGAACGGCTTCTGGGAAGGTTCGACGATCAGATTCTCGAAAAAGGATATCCCACAAGGTCCAAGGCGATAGCCGATCTGATCCGCGACGGCATAGTCAAGGACGAGTGGAAGGGGGGCAGGGAGGTGGCGGCGGCCATCATACTGGTCTACGACCACAACAAAAGGGATCTTTCGAACAAGCTCACCCGCACGCAGCACGATTATCATCACCTTGTAATTTCCTCCCAGCACGTGCACCTGGATCACGACAACTGCCTGGAGATAGTCGTAGTGAGGGGAAGGCCCGCGAAGGTCGGCGAGCTGGCGAACAGGCTCAAGGCTACAAAGGGCGTGAAATACTGCAGCCTCGCCGCCGCATCGACCGGCGAGCGCTTGTAGGGGGCCGGATAATGGAGGAAACGATGGAAAGGTTCATGTCATCGATCAGGAGGGCCGCGAAGGCGGCGCCGGCGGTCGCGTCGATACTGTTTTTTTCCGCGGCGGCCTGCTCGCACGAACACTGGTTCGATCCGAGCGATTTCTATCCGGCGGCGGGCACCGAGGTCGGGTTCGGAGTCTGCAGCGGCCATCATTACCCGGAGAGCGGCTTCGCGGTGAAGGACGAGGTTCTCTGCGGAGTGATGCTCGCACTGCCGGGCGGGGAGGCCGTGAAAACGGCGATCGCCAGGGGGGAAAGGATGCATACGGGATCGTTTACCCCGGTGTCGGACGGCGTGCACCTGCTTACCCTCGCCCTGAAGCGGCCCGGGGCTAAGGATCCGGTCTTTGAACTCAAGGCGATAATCGTGTCCGGCGGAAAGGACGATCCTTCGGTCTATTCGACCGGAAAAGGGATGGAGATCGTTCCCGGGATCGCCTTGTCGGCGACCGTGGCCCCGTGCGAAATCCCGTTTTATATCCTTCTGGACGGGCAGCGAACCGAAGGCACGCTGACCCTTTTCGACGATAAAGGGGAGAGTGCCGGGTTCAAGGCCGAAAAGGAAAAGCCCGCTCCGGTCGGGGTGACCGGCGCCGGAAGATATCTTCTGGTGGCAGGGTCCGGAGGACGGGAATGCTCTCTTGTTTTCGAAATCAGGGGGAGCGAAAAAAAATAATGACAGGGACAACCCTCTTCCTGCGCGCGGCCCTGCTGCTTCCGGTCCTGTTGCAGCCCGCGCAGGCGCTCGCGCACGGAGCAAGCTGCAGGTCGATAAGTGAAGCGCGCGCGGTGGAGGGGATCTACCATGACGGCATGCCCATGGCCTTCTGCGATGTAACGATCTATTCCACGACGGCCGGGGACTCGGTCTTCGCCACCGGCACAACCGACGCGGCGGGAAGGTTCGCTTTCGTCCCCGCCGCCGCCGGTGAATGGAGAATCGTCATCGACGACGGCATGGGGCACGCGGCTTCGTGCGAGTTTGCCGCCGCGGAAGGAACCCGGTCCCCGGGCGGCCGAGGTAATGGCCCCGGAAGACTGTATGGAGGGATCACCGGCGTCAGCCTGATCTTCGGGATATTCGGTCTTTACACGCTGATCAGAAGCAGGCGCGTTCGGTAGATTCACGCTTAGAGGATGAATCGATGCACATCTCGGACGGAGTTGCGCCGATCCCCATTGCGGTGGCCGGAGCCCTTGCGGCGCTGCCCGGCATCGCCGCGGGACTGAAGGTTCTCAAGGAGGAGCAGATACCTGCGGCCGCCCTGATGTCCGCCGTTCTTTTTCTTTCGACCCTGGTGATCCGGCTGCCGGTCGGTCCCTCTTCGGTGCACCCGCTGCTGGGAGGTCTGGCCGGGCTGCTTCTTGGCTGGGTATCGATGCCGGTATTCCTGATATCGCTTTTCCTGCAGGCCCTGCTTTTCCAGTTCGGGGGTATAACCACCCTCGGGATCAATACCTTCGTGATGGGTATGCCGGCCGTGATGGCCTACTACCTCTTCAACGGCCGCATGAATAAGGCGCGCGGTTCGGGAAGGGCGTTCTACTGGGGGGCCGCCGCGGGGATGTCGGCTTACCTTGTCTCGTTTTTCTTCTGGGCCGGTTCCCTGATACTGTGCGGAAAACAGCTGGCCGCCATCGCCGCAATCGCGTTTATTCCCAACCTTTTCGTGGCGGCGATCGAGGGGATATTCACCGGATTTATCTGCTCATTCCTTGTGCGCGTATACCCGGCGATATTCAGGATGCCGGTCTCTGATCGGGAGGGAGACGGGCGGTGAGCTGCACCACATTTTTCAGCGGAGACACATTCATACACAGGCTCGATCCGAGACCGAAGATTCTCGTTACGCTGGCGTTTTCCCTGGTTGTCGCCCTTTCTACGAATTCCGGAGTCCTCTGCGCCGGCCTTGCCGCCGGAATCGCCCTGTCGGCGATGGCCAGGATACCATCGGCGGCCCTGAGAAAACGTCTTCTGAGAGTCAACATATTCACGGCGGTCCTTTTTATCATGGTCCCCGCGACCTTTCCCGGCAAAACGGCTTTTACGGTAATCTCGGTTCAATTCAGCATGGAGGGGATTCTCTGGAGCGTCTCGGTAACTCTGAAAGCGAACGCGATCGTGCTTGTCTTCGCCGCTCTTGTGGGAACGACAGATCCCTTCACCCTCGGGCACGCCTTCCATCACCTTCGCGTCCCGGGAAAACTTACGCAACTGTTCCTGTTCACGCTGAGATATCTCGACGTTCTCCATCATGAATACGTTACCTTGATGAGGGCGATGAAGGCCCGCTCCTTCAAACCTTCGATGAGGCTCCACACGTACAGGAGTTTCGCGTGGCTTACAGGCATGCTGCTTGTCAGAAGCCTCGAGAGATCGGAGAGAATACTGGAAGCCATGAAGTGCAGGGGCTTCAGGGGCGAGTTCCACGTGGTGAGGCATTTTCGATTTTCCACCGCCGACGCGGTTTTCAGCGCCGCTTCTTTCATCGTGCTCGCCGCCCTTCTGTCCTGCGCGCTGACCGGCGCGGGGCGGTTATGGTGAAAGGCGGCGCGTTGTCGATTCGGCGACGGGCAGCGCAGTGTCGATGCGGTGAAGGCGGACGCGGGCGCCGCGCCTCTTCGGCGGCTTCGGGAAAGGGAGACACGGTTTGACGGAAGATGATATCCTGATAAGGATGGAAGATGTCCGTTTTGTGTACGAAGGCGGACGAACAGTTCTCGACGGGGCGTCGTTCGAGCTGCGCAACGGCGAGAGGACCGGCCTTGTGGGACACGTCGGATCGGGCAAGACGACGATTCTTCACCTTATCGTAGGACTGCTGAAGCCCCGAAGCGGGCTGATCGAGGTTTTCGGAAAGCGCAGGCGCGAAGAACGGGATTTCCTGGAGGTTCGCCTGAAGGCCGGCCTTCTTTTCCAGGATCCCGAGGACCAGCTCTTCTGCCCGACAGTGCTCGAGGATACGGCGTTCGGGCCGCTCAACCAGGGAAAAAGCCGCGAGGAGGCGATTGCGGTGTCGCGCGAGGTGCTGGGGATGCTCGGTCTCGATGGATTCGAGGACAGGATCACCCATCACCTTTCGGGGGGTGAAAAACGACTCGTGTCCCTTGCCACGGTCCTTGCCATGAAACCGGATGTCCTGCTGCTCGACGAGCCGGTCACGGGACTCGATCCGGAGTCGGCCGGGCGGATAACGGCGATACTTCACGCGCTTCCTCAGGCCATGTTGATCGTCTCGCACGATCGCGCTTTTCTCGAATCGGTGACAATGAGGTCGGTCCGGGTCGAGGGCGGCAGGCTGGAGCCCCTCGCGTGATATCGCGGTTCCCGTAACAGGCCGCGCCCGGGTTTTTATGACACCGGTTTTTTACCGGTACCGGCCCGCTTTTTCATTCCAGTTCCAGTTTTTGATTGACCGGGAACTCCGGGGAATATATATAGGTGAGTACGAAGCCGTGATTTCCCGCGGGGACGGCCGGCAAACACGATTCTTTATGCGCCCATAGCTCAACTGGATAGAGCGTCTGGCTACGGACCAGAAGGTTGGGGGTTCAAATCCTCCTGGGCGTATTTTTTATTGCCCGTCCCGCCCTCAAGCAGGCAGGTTTATTGGCTTGCGCTCAATCTTGTCAGAGGATAAATTATAAGAGATAACAAAATCCGCTTGACCGTCCGGCCCCTGCCGGTGTAAGCTGCGACAGGTTTTCCCCGTCGGGAATACCTGGTTATCGTCATGCAAGTAAAGGTTTTACGATTCGACAGAGTATGAACCAACCGCCAGGAAGGGATGGTCTATGATCGAGATCAGGACCCATGGCCGGGGAGGCCAGGGATCGGTAATCGCTTCCGAGATTCTAGCGGACGCATTTTTCCACGAAGGTAAATTCGTTCAGGCATTTCCCGCCTTCGGCGTCGAACGCCGCGGAGCCCCGGTGATGGCTTTTACAAGGGTTTCCGACAGCGAGGTCAGGGAGCGCTGCCAGATCTACGAACCCGATCATCTCATAGTACTCGATCCGGTGCTGATCGAGACCGTTAACATCACCGACGGGCTCAAGGAAGGCGGCTGGATCATAATCAATACGAACAAGCCGGTGGAAAATTCCGGTCTGACGGGGAGATTCCATGTGGCTATCGTGGACGCGAACAGGATCGCACTCGAGCACGGGCTCGGTTCGCGCGCCGCGCCGATCGTCAATACTTCCATCGTCGGCGCCTTCGCCGGCGCGACGGGGCTTGTAGGGATCGAAGCGGTGAAGAAAGCGATACACGGGTTCGTCCCCCTTAAAAAAGAGGCGAATGTCCAGGCCGCGGTCGACGCTTTCAACGGCGTGCAGATTGTTTCCTGATCCCCGCGGTCTGTTCGGAGGACAAAACCTGAAAACAGAACCTGCCGCTGAATGGAAAATCGTGACGGATTCCATACATTCTTTCCGGATCAGGAGGCTGGAGGGTAAATGATCAAAAAGGTTGAATTCAAGGATTACAGGGAGATGCCGATTCGGCCGATGACGGTGAGCAGCATGCTGTGGAACCTCACCGGTTCATGGAGGAACGTACGACCGTACTATGATTTCAAGCTTTCCCCCTGCATCGCCGGCTGTCCCGCTTCGGAAAAAATCCAGCGCTACATATATCTTGTAACCGAGAGGAAGTACGAGGAGGCTTGGAGGACGATCATCGACAGCAACCCGATGCCGGCGGTCACGGGGCGCGTATGTTTTCATCCCTGCATGAGCAACTGCACGCGCAAGGATTACGACGAGCCGGTCAATATCAACGCCATTGAACGTTCCCTCGGCGACATGGGATTGCAGAATCCCGGCTGGATGACGAGGACCGAAGCGTCGAAAAAACAAAAGGCGGCGGTCGTGGGAAGCGGTCCGGCCGCTCTGTCATGCGCCTTTTACCTCGCCAGGGCCGGATACCCGGTGACCCTCTTCGAGATGGACAAGGCGCTCGGCGGTGTCCTGAGATGGGGCATTCCCGAGTACAGGCTCCCCAACGATACGCTCGACATGGTGATCCGCTCCATACTCGAATCGGGACCCATAACGGTCCGGACCGGCGTCAAGGTGGGAAGGGACGTCGGCATCGAGCAGCTGGAGAAGGAATACGACGCGGTGTTTTTCGGCATCGGGCTCACAAGGAGCCGCGCGATGGATCTGGACGAAGAGGAGGGCGAAGGCGTGGAGGCGGGGCTTTCGTTTCTCAGAAAGGTCAACGGCGGCGAGAAGACCGATCCGGGCAAACGCGTGGTCGTCATCGGCGGCGGGAACACGGCGATGGATGTGGCGCGCTGCGCGCTGCGTTCGGGAAGCATCGTAACGGTCGTCTACAGAAGGACGATCAACGAGATGCCCGCCATCCGCGAAGAGATAGAGGAAGCCGAGAAAGAGGGAGTGAATTTCCAGTTCCTCGCAGCCCCGAAGCAGATAGTGAGGAAGAAGGGAAAACTCTCCGGGATAGTTTTCCAGAAGATGGAACTCGGCGAACCCGACGAATCTGGAAGGCGGCAGCCCGTCGCCATTGAAGGCGAAACGATCAGGATGGACGTCGACAAGGTCTACTCCGCCATCGGGGAACGTGCCGATCTGGAAGGGATCGAGGGGCTTGTCGACACGCAGTGGAACCTCATAAAGGCCGACGAGACGACCGGGCAAACGAGCCGCGGGAAGGTCTTCGCCGGCGGCGACGTCGTGACGGGCGCCGCCAGCGTGGTGGAGGCGATCGCGGCCGGGCGCAGGTCCGCCGAGAAAATTATCCGCATGTTCACGGGCGAACCGGAGCCCGAGGCGATCGAGCCGGTGGTCGTCGGCATAGACGACATGAATACCGATTATTTCGTGAAAACCAGGCAGAAGAAGATGCCCCGCATTCCGATAGACCAGGTCAGGGGAAGTTTCCGAGAAATCTCGACGGGGTATACCGCCGAACTTCTTCACGGCGAGGCGGACCGCTGCTTCTCCTGCGGCGTTTGCAATTATTGCGACAACTGCTGGGTATTCTGTCCGGACGTGGCGATCCTGCGGCGGGAAAACGAGTACGAGATCAATTACGATTACTGCAAGGGTTGCCTCGTTTGCGTTCACGAATGCCCGCGCAACGCGCTGTCGACGCGGGAGGAGGGAAAATGAAAAAGGTCATCATGGGGAACCACGCCGTCAGCTACGGCGTAAGGGCTTCGGAAGCCAGGGTGATCTCGGCATATCCGATCACTCCGCAGACCCATATAGTGGAACTCCTCTCGGAGATGTGCGGCAACGGCGAGATCGACGCAAGGTTCATCAAGGTGGAATCGGAGCACAGCGCCATGGCCGCCTGCATAGGAGCCTCGGCCGCGGGTGTCAGGGCTTTCACGGCCACGTCCTCCCAGGGATTGCTGCTGATGCACGAGATGCTGCACTGGGCCGTCGGGGCGAGGCTGCCGATCGTCCTGGCGAACGTGAACCGGGCCGTCGGCCCTCCCTGGAGCATATGGACCGATCAGAACGATTCGCTCTCGCAGAGGGACGTCGGGTGGTTCCAGATATACTGCGAAAGCAACCAGGAAACGCAGGATACAGTTCCCCAGGCCTTCAAGATAGCCGAACAGCTGCAGATGCCCGTGATGCTGGTCCTGGACGCCTTCTTCCTTTCCCATACATACGAGATAGTAGATATATTAGAGAAGGAACAGGTGCGTAAATTTCTTCCCCCCTACAATCCGGAAATCAAGATCGACACGAAGGATCCCCATTCCTTCGGCAACCTCGCCGGGCCGGACATGTACATGGAACTCAGGTACATGATACAGGAGGCGATGGAGAAGGGGCTGGATGTGATAAAGAGGGTCGACGGGGAATTCAAAGAGGTTTTCGGCCGCGGCTACGGCCTGATCGAGCCCTACAGGTGCGATGATGCCGAAACGATACTCGTGACCTCGGGTACGGTGGCCTCGACGACCAGGGCGGTCATAGACGCGATGCGGGATGAGGGTGTCGCGATCGGAGCCCTCAAGATCAGGGTCTTCCGCCCCTTCCCCTTCGAGGAGATATTCGCGGTGCTTTCGAAGGCGAAAAGGGTCGCCGTCATCGACAGGAACATCTCTTTCGGCGCGCATGGCATTTTTTTCCAGGAGATCAAGAGCGCCCTGTACGGAAGGACGAACATTCCCGTGCTCGGGTACATCGCGGGGTTGGGTGGAAGGGACGTCACCCCGGCCGTCATACGCGAGATCGCTCAGAAGGCGATAGGCGACAGGAACCCCGAAAGATATATCAACTGGATAGGAGTCAAGAGATGAAACCAGCGACAATGCCGACAGAAGAACTGATGGGCTCCGGCCACCTTGCCTGCCAGGGATGCGGGGCCACGCAGGCGATGCGATTCGCCCTGAAGGCGCTCGGACCCGAGACTGCCCTGGTGATCCCGGCCTGCTGCTGGGCGGTGATCGACGGCTCGTTCCCCCATTCGTGCATCGATCTTCCGATCTACCATACGGCCTTCGAGACGGCGGCCGTGGTCGCTTCGGGACTCAAGGCGGGACTGGAGATGAGGGGCGACACGAAGACGACGGTGGTGGCCTGGGCCGGGGACGGCGGCACCTTCGATATCGGCCTTCAGGCCCTTTCAGGCGCAGCCGAGAGGAACGACGATTTCATATACGTCTGTTACGACAACGAGGCTTACATGAACACCGGCATCCAGCGTTCGTCGGCGACGCCGGTCGGAGCGTGGACGACGACGACTCCCGTGACCAATTACAAGAGGGAACCCAAGAAGAACATGGTCGACATCATGGCGGCCCATTCCATACCCTACATAGCCACGGCGTCGACCGCCTATCCCCACGATTTCATGAGAAAGGTGGCGAAGGCGAAGGGTATCAGGGGGACCAAGTATCTGCAGATACTGGCCCCGTGCCCGACGGGATGGAAGCTGGCGCCCGAGCTCTCGGTCAAGATGGCGCGGTTGGCGGTCACATCGAAGATATACCCGCTGATGGAGATCACCGATCAAGGACAGAAACTCGAGGTCTGGAAGGATTTCGAACCGACGCCCGTCGGCGATTACCTGAAAGCACAGGGAAGATTCCGCCATCTCGGCGACGCCGAAATCGCCCAGATAGAGAAGGATGTTGAGGCCAGGTGGGACAGGCTTCTATCGAAGGAAAGGATGCTTGCCTGCATACCCGGTCTCTGATCTTTGGAAATGCACGAAGGTTCGAAAGAGCGTTAATAAAGCCCGGCATCGTTTCCGGGCTTTTTTACCCGCATCCCGATGGTGCCCGTGCCTGCCGTTCGATTCCCCGTCGTTCCCGTTGATTGCCTGATATAACCGAATGTCATTCAATGTGATATGGCATATTGCACTTCCCCTTTTCCGGGACTCCTCGCAAATTGACAAACGCCCCGCCTCCCCATCGACCCCATCGCCGGTCCAACCCGTTGAAAAAATTGACGAATCGTGAATATACGCCGGAATGGTACGGTTTAAGCGATAACCGCAGCGGAAATAAAATCCCGGCAGGTCTTGAAAGGACCATTGACCCAGGAGAGCGGAATAAAATGAAGAAACAAGGATACACACTGGTCGAGATGATGATAACGATATCGATCCTGGGACTGGTCATGGCGATAGGAACGCCCCCGATCATCCAGTTTCTCAGGCATCATCAGTCGAAGGACGCGGCGTCGACGGTCATGGGGGTCCTGCGGCAGGCACGGAGCAGGGCGATACATGAAAAGAACGATTACGTGATCATCTTCGACATGGCGAATTCGAGAATGCTGATGATCGACGATGACGGCGGCGGCAGCGGCAACCCGTCGGAAGCCGGATTCGATCCGACAGCGCGGGGAAACGGGGAGGCGGACGCCGGCGAACGGGTCTATGGACCGTTCGAACTGCCCGGCGGCCAGGTTTTCGGAATGATCGCCGGTTCCGTCGATACCGACGGAGGGTACGTCACAAAACCCATCACCTTTTCCGGCAGCCCCCCGAGGGTCATATTCAAAGCCAACGGGTCCGCCAATGAAGAGGGGCTGGTCTTCGTGATGCCCGACATCGAGTTCCGCGAGCAGAAGCGCGGCACCGACCAGATGATGATGGTCAGAAGGTCCACGGGCAGCGTCACAGTCGAAAAACCCAGGTACAACTAGAAACCACAGATGGAGGCCGATATGTTAAAAAGATTTCTGAAAGATAAAAGGGGGATGACGCTGGTGGAGGTCCTTGTGGGCATGGTCATCTTCGCGGTCGGCCTGCTCGGTCTCAGTCGCGTCACCTTCCAGGTGATGCATTCCAATCTCTCGTCGAAGCATACCGTCGTGGCCACAAACCTGGCCCACCAGAGGATGGAGCAGATCATCGGTTCGACGAGGTTCAGCGCGATCACCGCCGCAAATTTTCCGAGCGAGGATTACGGCCAGCTGGACGGCGGGAACGACGAGTTCGACAAGTTCCGCAGGACGACCACGATTGCCGATTCCCTCAACGCTCTCGGAAACAGCGTCGTGAAGGAAGTGACGGTGCGTGTCGAGTGGAGAGAGTCGACGAGGACCAGAAACGTCGAACTCAAATCCAGCATAAGCCGTTTCAAGGATATCAACCTTTAGGGGTCGGACTGGAGTGATCTGTATGATGGAACGAAAGAATAATTCAGCGGGGTTCACGCTCGTGGAGATGATGATAGGGCTCCTCGTGGGATCGATGCTTATCATCGTCTCTTACAATGTCCTGACCTCGCAGAAGAAGGCCGCCGACGATCAGAACAATTTTGTCAACGCGCAGCAGAACGCCAGGGTGGCGCTCGAAACCCTGGAGAAGGACCTGCGGCTTGCGGGCCTCAACATAGACGATTTCAACGGCCAGCCCGTCTTCGTCGACGCGGCGCCGTACCAGGTGACCTTCAACGCCGATATCTCCTCCGGGATAAGCGGGGTGCTCGGTATGACGGTCGACCAGGGCGTGATGAGAAGCGACGGTGTCGAGTACATAGTGGGGACTCTTCCGGGGGAGGCCATCGGGGCCCTGACAAGGTACAACAACAACGCCGAAACGATCAGGTACACGCTCGACGACGACGACGACGGTCTGGTCGGCAACACCGATCTTCACGCGCAGACGCAGAATCCGTCCGATTTCGCGATATACCGGGAAGAGAACGGGCACAAGAAGGATATGATTGCGAGCGGCGTCAGGGGACGGACGAACTATCCGGACGGGCAATTCCCGGAGCCGGTCTTTAAATATTACGGGGATTTCAACGGAACCGGCCTTATCACCCTGTGGGGAGACGGCAACGGCAACGGATTCCTTGAACAGGCCGAGATAGCGGCGATAACGCCGGTCTCCGACAACCTGCTGAGCAGGATCATGGAGGTCGAGGTTACCGTCGAGGCGGAATCCGCCGTCATGCAGGCCGGATTCTCCGGGGACCACAGCGCTCCCAACATGCCGCGCAATTACCGCAACGTGGTCATGAAGAGCAAGATCCGTTCGCGCAACGTTGGAACCGGCTCGGCGACTCTGCACGCCTGCGGCAATCCGCCCGGGCCGGCATCGAGCCTTTCGAGCGCCGACGATCCGAAGGACGACGGCACGAGCATTATACTCACATTCAATCCATCGTTCGACGAACAGTCCGGTGAGACGGATGTGAACAGCTATACCGTGTACAGGCGCGAGGACGGCGTGGCCATCTGGGAATGTGTCGGGATGGTAGTGCCGCAGGGCCTCACTTCTTATACCTATAACGACGATCCTTCGTCCCCGGCGGGGGGGCCGAAGACGGGCGTCGGGTATTACTATTACGTCACGGCCTGGGACTGCCGCCCACAGGAATCGAGTCCCTCCAACGTCACCGGACCGGTCATCGCCGTTCCGAACGGGCCCGAACCGCCGTCGATAACGAGGGCTTTCGACACGCCGTGCGATTCGGAAGACGAAATATCCGTCGTCCTTCACAAGTCGCCCGACGATCTCGGCGGCGGGAGCACGCTGGTCGAAAAGTACGAGATATACAGGGGCATCGAATCGGACGGAAGCATACTCTCCAAGTCGTTGATAGGAACTTTGAGCGCGGACGGGTCGGAATCGTATACGTTTCTTGACAACGAAACGTACAACCTGTCCGGCGTGCCGCCTGAGACGGGCGATTACTATTACTACATGGCCCGCGCCATCAAGGGCGGGGCCGATGCGATACCTTCCATAGCATCCAACGAGTACGGCGGCGTCTATTACGCCGGAAAGAACAAGGTATCGGCGTGCGAGCTCGAAAGCGTGACCGATTATCCCGACGACGAAGGGGATGCCCTGGTGCTCGTCTGGATGAAGTCGCCCTCGGAGGATTGTTCCGGTTCCGAAGTGGCCGGATACGTGGTCGAGAGAAAATCGATATTCGAACCTTCGTGGACGACCGTCTTCGGCAATCCGCCGTCCGGCGCGACCACCTACACATACACCGATTTCGGACTGACAAGGGGGGCGGAATACACCTATCGCGTTCTGACCTGTTCGACAGCCAGCGACGAGGTGCCGTCCAACGAAAAGAGCGCCATACCGATGAGGAACACCGAGCTCGATCCGCCGGAGAACCTCGCCGCCGAGGATATACTGTGCGACGCGACCGGTTCGGTTAACGTCACCTTCGAGAACGCGCCGCAGGACATCCCGTCCGGCAGGGTCACGCATTACAAGATATACAGGAAACAGGATTTTGGGACATTCTCCGTGATCGGGGAGATACCGGCCAGCGCGGCCGAAAGTTATCTGTACGTCGACGGCCCGGCGGCCAACCCGACCAGCCCGCCGATCATCGGCGAGTTCTATTACTACAAGGCGACCGCATTCGATATCGATCATGACAGGGAATCGGCCCCCTCCAACGAGGGGTACACGATGTCGGACGGCGAACCGGGAGCTCCTCGGATAACCGGCGCCTACGACACCCCGGTCGACGCCGGGGGCAGCATCACGATCGACTTCGACCGTTCGGCCGATGACGGACATTGTACCAACAACGTTATCATCTACCGCGTGTACCGGGAAACCGCATCGGTCGGGCCATGGTCTCACGTCGTGGGCGAGATGACCGCCGTCGGCGCGCTGAATTATACCTTCGTGGACGACGAACTGTTCAGTCTCGATCCGCCGGTCGACGGGTTGGGTTATTACTACGTCATCAGGGCGATCGAGGAAGGCGGGGAGGAATCGGTGAATTCCAACGTCGCCGGGCCGGTCTATTCGATATGCCAGGAAGCCTCCTCGTACATCGTCTTCGACGACGATTTCGAGACCGACAAGGGCTGGACGCACGTTCAGCTGAGGACGCAGGACGACTGGCAGAGGGGAATGCCGATGGGTAACGGCGGCGACGACAGTGGAGAAGACGACCCGTCGTCCGCCCACGGGGGCAACAACGTCTTCGGCAACGACCTCGGCGGGGACGGATGGAACGGATCGTACAAAAACAACACCGACAACGAGCTGATCACGCCGGCCGGCGCCATCGATTGCGCCGGGCACGCCAACATGGTGCTCCAGTTCTACAGGTGGCTCAACGTCGAAGCCCCGGCCTACGACAGGGCGAGGATCTATATAAGCACGACCGGCACGGCCGGGCCGTGGACGAAGATATGGGAGAACCCGAACGAGATTACCGACAACTCCTGGGTCTTCGTCGAACTCGATATCTCCGAATGGGCGGACGGCGAGGAGGACGTGGCGCTGAGGTTCAGGCTGACGTCGGACGGCGCGCACATCTATTCGGGATGGAACATAGACGATATCGTGGTCAGGGAAAAAGCCGCGACCCCTTGAGGCCGGCGAAGAAAAGGTGATGAAAGATGAACAAGACAATGTTGCGCACCGGGAATGAAGAAGGAGCCGCTCTGGTAATGGTGATACTGATACTCCTGGCACTTACCGGGATCGTCATGGGAGTGAGCTCGATATCGGTCAACGAGACGCAGATTGCCTCGAACGAGATGCTCGACAAACAGGCATTCTACCTTGCCGAGGCGGGGGTGGAGAACAGCCTGAGGTATCTCAGCGAGCTGACCGTCCCGTTCACCGGAACGGGGGCCAACAAGGACCAGCCGGTCATTCTCTACGACAGGGCGAGCGTCTACGACAAGGGGACGGTGACCTCGTGGCTCGATCCACTCGATTCGAACACGGGCAGTCCCTCGCGGTTCGTCAGCGTTACGGTCAGGGCGACACTCGACGGTTCGGGACTGTCGAAGGTGCTGCAGGTGAAGGTCGGCCAGCAGAACTTCTCGCGATACGCCTATTTTTCCGATATGGAAAAGAATCCGAGCGGAACGACGATATGGTTCTTCGACGCGGACGTGTTCCACGGTCCGGTCCACACGAACGACCAGATGCACATCTCCGGGAGCCCGAATTTCTACGACGAGGTCTCCAGTTCCGCGGCGACCGTCGATTATTACCACGGCGGGCCGCCGACGGACAATCCGCAGTTCCACATGGGGCTGACACTCGACGCGTCCGAGATAGAGCTTCCCACCGACACCTCGATGCTACTCAATGCGGCGAACGCGTCGGGAGGCCTCAAACTCACCGGTAATCCGGCAAGGATCGTCTTCGTCGCCCCGGCGGCGGGCAGCCCGTACCTGCAGGTCACGATCGGCGGGGTGACAAGCAATATGAATTATCCGGCCAACGGCGTCGTCTACGTGGTGGGCAAGGCCGAGGTCCAGGGAACGATCAAGGGACAGG